>CAYSBM010000346.1:0-4200 GCA_964429095.1 uncultured Solibacteraceae bacterium
AACTCGAAACATCGGCTACCGCAAGCACGCTGGCCTGACGGTCCGCTCTCATTCCGCCTGCCAGTTGCAGCAGAGGGCAGGTTCAAAAGGAACTGCGTCAATTCGAAAAGAGTGTAGCAAACCACGAACCACTTTTGGAGAAGGCCGGCGTGATGAAAATAAAGGCGCGAGCTGGGCTCTGGGGGGCGGCGGATGCGGCATTGTGGTGTGTCGCTGTGTCGCTGTGACACAATCGGAGTGGATGTTCCGTTCCGTTTGCCGCCTCGCCGTCGGGCTGCTGTTAGCTGCCGTCCTGGCCCTCCCACAAGCCCAAGAGGAAGACTTCCGGGTGTTCACCGAACACCCACGCTTGTTTCTCCGCAGCCAGCGCCTCCGTCTGCTGCGGCGCGAACGCGAGCGGCGTTCCATGCGTTGGGAACAGTTTGAAATGCTGATGGCTGGTAAAGCCCGCATGCCGGAGCCTGGCTTTAGCGCGGCGCTCTATGCCCAGGTCACGCAGAATAGCGGCGCTTGCCGCCCGGCGGTCGAATGGGCGCTTACCAACACCGCCGACTTGCGCCAGCAGGCGCTGGTGTTCGACTGGTGTCAGGCGGCGATGAGTCAGGACGAGTCCAAGCAGCTGATCGCCAGACTCACGCAGGGGATCCAAGCGGCCCGGTCCTCGGCCGACATCGCCGACATACGCTCCCGTGTGCTGGCGGCGGTCGCCTTGGGCGGGCATGCGGACCCAGTCACCGAGCAAGAGTTGCGTTCGGTAGTCACCGATTGGTGGCGCAACAAACTGGTGCCGGCGGTCAAAGCGGGCCGCGCACCGATCCCCCACCACCGCTTTTACGCGCTGTTCGAGTTGCTTCATGCCGTCAGGGACAACCTGAACATCGAGTTACGCGAAGCTCTGCCCGCCATGTTCCGCCAGTTGCCCACTTTGCACGTCCTCTGCCACTATCCGGCCTCTTATCCTGCTCCCGAGGGCGAGTACCGCATTCCGGCTTTCAAAGGCGGGGGAGAACCCGATCTAGCCCAGGCGGCGCTGTCGCGGGCGGCGGGCCTATGCATGGTGGCGTACGATACAAACGCTCAGGAAAACCAGTTCCTGCAAGGCTGGCTGATTCAAGACCGGTTCAATCTGCACAGCGCATTCGGCGCGCCCTACGAGTTCTTGTGGGCCAACCCTTATCAGCCGGGCCTGAGCCCCTTCTACATGCCTCTGTACGTCTATGACGAACTGGCCGGCCGGGTATTTGTACGCTCCGGTTGGGAAGACGACGCCGTTTGGTTCGGCCACTTCGACGGGGAGAGCCAGAAGTTTGAGCAGGGAAGAATCGAGGTGCTGCCGGCCAATGGCGCTGCGATCGTGGAAGCCGGTCCGGCGCTATTCATCCAGGCAGGCCAACAGCGCAAATTTCAAACCCCGAGCAGCGAAGTGGAGTTGGTTTTTCTTCTGGGTCTGAAGCCTGGCGCGCGTTACGACGTGGAAGTGGACGATGAAGAGATGCGCGAGGAGCGCGCCGGGCCCGGCGGGATCTTGCAATTGAAAACCTCGGGCAGGTTTGCAGGGCGGATGCGCCTGAAACCGGCGCCATGAAATGGCCTGCCTCGCCTGGGCCGCCCGGACGCGAGGCCCGGCGCCTTCAATGCGAGGCAGCCCGAGAGCGCTGAATATAGCGGGCCACGGCTCCGACCGTGTCGAGCCACACGCCGTTGGCGGGATCTTTGGCGTAGCGGAAAACCGCCTCCAGCGCCTCGACGCCGGTGGACTGGAATCCCTTCTTGCCGATCTCATGGCCCGCCAGAATCAGCCAGGCTCCGCGCTTGGCGGCACGTTCGATCAACTCGATCGTCTGGGCCGCGGTCAGATCATCTCCCGGTGTGCCCATGAGCTGCGCCAAGTCGCACAGCACGGGGTCGTTCGGCGCTTCATCCAGGTAGCCGCGCCCGGCCAGATACCTCTCCGCCACCAGTGGGACGTAGCTGCGCACCTGGGCGCGCCGGCCCACGAATTTCTGGCCGCACGGGTAAGCGAAAGTCGCCGGCGTAACGCCGAGCAACCGCTTAATGCCGGCGCTGGCCTGGTCCAAGTCACGCGCCATAGCCGCCAGATCCATATCCTCGAGCGCCACTGCCCGCGAAAGATGATAATTCGCGGTGCAGGGGTGCGTGAGTGAATGGCTGCCGATTTCGTGGCCGTGCGCCACGGCTTGTTTCCAACCGTCCAGCCTCTTGGTGACATTGCTCAAAGAGACGTAGAAGGTGGCATTGACACCATGCGCGTCAAACAGAGGCAAGCCGGTATCAATCTGGCTGAGACGGGCATCATCGAAACTGAGGCTCAGGGCCACGCGCTTGCCTTCGGGCCACTTGAAGCTGCTTTGTCCTTGTAAGCCCGGAACGCAGAAACAAAGGATCAGCAGCGCCTGCGCCGCAAGGAAGCCCAACCGCTTGTCTGGCATTCTTCCTCCTGTGGCCGCTTCAGTCGAAAATCACGCGGCGGCCTTCGATATGGTACTTACCCGAAAGCACAATCTTGATCGCCTCGGTGTAAATCCGGTGCTCTTGTTCAAGAATGCGCGCCGCCAGCGTCTCAGCGGTGTCATCGTTCAGGACCGGCACCGCAGCCTGCACCAGGATGGGTCCGCTATCCAGGTTCTCGTCGACAAAGTGCACGGTGCAGCCGCTGATTTTGACGCCATAATCGAAAGCCTGGTGCTGGGCGTCCAGGCCGGGGAACGACGGCAGCAGCGCGGGGTGGATGTTGAGAATCCGCAGCGGATACTCGCGGACGAAGTACGCGCTGAGCAGCCGCATGTAGCCCGCCAGGCACACCAAGTCCACCTGCCGTTTCTTTAGTTCGGCAACCACCATGCGGTCATATACTTCGCGTTCCAGCCCTTTGGAAGGCAGCAGAAGCGCGGGCAGGCCGAGCCGCCGCGCCGTTTCCAGGCCCTGGGCCTCCGGACGGTTGGATATCACTACCGCGATCTCGGCGTCGATCACGCCGGCGGCCACATTGCGCGCGATGGCCTCGAAGTTCGAGCCACGCCCACTGAGCAGGATTCCAATACGCTTTTTCATTTGTAGATCACCCGGGCGGAGGCGCCGCGCGCCATTCTGGTGACGCGGCCAATCTCATAATACTTTTCGTCCAAACGCTCCAGAACGCGGGATAGCTTCCCTAAGTTCCGCTCCGCCGCCACAACGATCATGCCGATCCCCAAGTTGAACGTGCGCCGGAAATCGTCCTCCGGCACGTTTCCGATCTTCTTCAGCAAGTTGAAAACCGGCGGCACAGGCCAGCTCCCCAAGGCGATTTCGGCGGCCAGACCTCGGGGTAGAATGCGCGGCAGGTTTTCGGTGATGCCGCCCCCGGTGATGTGCGCCGCGCCTTTGAGCCAGCCCTTGCCGGCGAGCGCTTGAAGCGGCTTGAGATAGCTGCGGTGGACTTTGAGGAGTTCCTCGCCCACAGTGCAGCCTAACTCGGCCACGCGTGCCGAGAGGCGGTAGCCGGCCACCTCGAACAGCAGTTTGCGCGCCAAAGATTATCCGTTGGTGTGGAAGCCGGTCGAGGGGAAGCCCACCAGCACGTCACCCGGCTGGCTCGCCGACCGGGTGAGCAACTTCGAGCGCTCGACCGCGCCCACGATGAAACCGGCCAGATCGTACTCGCCAGGCTTGTACAGGCCGGGCATTTCGGCCGTTTCGCCGCCGATCAGCGCGCAGCCGTTGGCCGCGCAGCCCCGCGCCAGCCCTTCGACAATCTCGGCCGTAACGCGTGCGTCTAGCTTGCCGGTGGCGAAGTAGTCCAGAAAAAACAGCGGGGTGGCGCCTTGCACGGCGATGTCGTTGACGCAATGATTCACTAGATCTTCGCCCACTGTGCCATGGCGCCTGGCTTGGATGGCCACCAGCACCTTCGTGCCTACCCCATCGGCCGAGGAAACCAGAACCGGCTGTTTCCAACCACTCAAGCGGTAGCCGGCGCCAAAGGAGCCGATTTCGGTGAGGACCCCGCGGGTGAAAGTCGAGCGAGCCAAGCTCTTGATCCGGGCGACAGCCCGATCAGCTTCATCGATATTCACACCTGCGTCCTGGTATCGAATGGTCTTGGCGCGTGGCATAGGGAGCAATCTTTATTATGCCGGAGGCAACTGTCGGTAGCATGTCAACTTGTCCGGTTGAATTAGCAAGTGAATTGTCCGGTGT
>CAYSBM010000347.1:0-4195 GCA_964429095.1 uncultured Solibacteraceae bacterium
CATCCAGTTCCCCGTCCACCACCAAGTCTTCGCGGCTGAAAATATTGCCCTTGACAATAACCGATTTACCAATACAAGCAGCCGCTCGCATAGCCCCCCCCTCACTGGAACGCCCGGGCAATGTGGACATGGGGACTCCGTCCTTGGTCAATTCCGCCAGTGTCGGCGGCGCGGCCGCCGGCTTTGGTGCAAACTCTTCTTCCTTACGCCGATTCCACATGCGCAGGTTCTCCTCCTCAAATCGATGAATCGATCTATGGATTTCCGTCCAAAGGGCGCACAGCGCCGAAGTTCTATACTAGAAGCTTGTAAGGGAAAAGGCAATTCGATGCATCCCACATTTCCCACCCGCCCGTGGACCGGCATGATGCTCGGCCGGCTCGAAGCTGTCATTGCCCCTCTTACCTGCGCTTCTTCCAAGCGCGCTTCCAACCGCTGGCGTAAACGAAAAACCCGCCTCCGGCGCCGAAGCCGGGGCGGGCTCTCGATTAGGTATCGACGGTTTCTCTAGTTGCGGCGCTTCAGCGTCGGACGGTCTTCGCTGTCGTCGGCTGTCTTCTTATCTCCGCCTTCGCCCTCAATGGGTCCTGTTCCCGCCCCTGGCGCCTTGCGCAGTCGCGGTTTGTTGGCGTCCTTGTCGTCCAACTTGCGGCGGTTGTGCATAGCCATCAGCCGCTCTTTGACCTCGTCAAACTCCGATGTCGTCACCACATATTCGGGCTTGGCTTTCAGCAACTCCTGAATGTTTTTCTGAGCCGCCTGAATGCGGTCGTCCGTCATGGGATGCGAGGAAAAAACTTTCGACATCGTGCCCGGCTTCTTCTTTTCAAGCGTTTGAATCTTCTCGAAAAAGTCTACGAACGCGGTCGGATCGTATCCCGTCTTATACATGTACTGCAAACCCAGCAGGTCCGCCTCGGATTCGAAAGCGCGGGAGAACTTCAGGAAGCCAACGGGGATCAGAACGCCCGCCCCCTGCCGGGCGCCGTATCCAGCCCAGCCGCCCATGAAAATCAGCGGGATGGTAGCCATGTTGGCCAGCGTGGCGCGCGAAGCCTGCCGGGTTCCGTGCCGCGCGGCCACGTGCGCAATCTCGTGCGCCATCACTCCCGCCAGTTCCGCTTCGCTCTCGGCTTTCAGAATCAGCCCCGAGTATACGAAGAAGAATCCGCCAGGCAGTGCAAACGCGTTCACCTCTTCGCCGTCAATCACCTTGATCGTGAAGGGGACCTTAGCATCCGAATTCCGTACCAGATTTTGCCCCACGCGGTTCACATATTCACTCACCACCGGATCGTCCACGATCTTGGCTTGGCGCTCGACCTCCTGGGCCAGTTGCTTGCCTAGGGCAATCTCCTTTTCAAGCGAGTAGAAGTTCAAGCCTTTTCCAACATCCCGGTCGCCGATCGCATCGGGGTCTTTCTTCTTGTCCTTGGCGAGCACGCCGCCGGGAATCCCCAACGTCAATGCCAGCGCCAGGACGGCGCAGCTACGTAATGTGCGTTTCATGGTACAACTCCTTTGCTCGCCAGCCCTCAATCTCATTATAGTTCCGTTCGCTGTGCCGGAACTCAGCAATCCTGTTGGTATAACGTATAGTTGAGTGGATGGGTTACGAAAATAGGAGTGAGATCTGGAGCCAGTATCGCCATCAGTTCCCGGTCGCCGAACACTTGATTTATCTGCATCATGCCGGGGTGGCGCCCTTGTGCCGGCCGGCCGCCGAGGCCATTCGTCGCCTGGCTAACGATTGTGTGCTTTACGGCTCCTGCCATTACGAAGAGTGGCTGAAGACCTATGCGGGACTCCGCGCGGCGGCGGCGCGCCTGATCAACGCCTCGGCCGCGGAAATTGCGATCGTCAAGAACACCTCCGAAGGTATTTCCACCGTCGCCCTAGGCGTCGACTGGCGCCCCGGTGACCGTATCGTGGCCTTCCTAGAGGAGTTTCCTGCCAACTATTTCCCCTGGAAACGGCTGGAGAGCCGAGGCGTACGCATCGAATGGCTCAGCGTTTTTGCGCCGCTCGACGAGATAGACCGCGCCGCCCGTGGCGCGCGCCTTCTGGCCGTCAGTTTCGTGCAGTACCTCAGCGGATTCCGCGTGAATCTTGACGCCATCGGCGAGATCTGCCAGCGCCGCGGCTGCCTCTTCTTCGTCGATGCGATCCAGGGGCTGGGTGCTTTCCCGGTAGACGTCCGGAAGGCGCACATACATGCGCTGGCCGCCGACGGCCACAAGTGGCTGCTGGGACCGGAAGGCTGCGGCGTCTTGTACGTCCAGCAGGAAATACAGGACTGGATACAGCCCGTCGAGTTTGGTTGGACCAATGTCGCCGGATACAATGACTACGCCTCGCGCGATATGACCCTGCGCTCCGACGCCGGCCGCTACGAATGTGGAACGCTGAACACCTTAGGCTGCTATGGTTTACGGGCAGCGATCGAGTTCCTGCTCGAGGTAGGCATCGAGCGCATCGCCGCCAGCGTGCAGCGGCTAGGCGACCAGATCGCCGAGGGGGTCCTAGCTAAAGGCTACGAGGTTCTGGGCGAGCGCACGCCCTCCACCGGCGCCGGCATCGTCAGCTTTCGTAAGGAAGGACTCGACACCCGGCTCATCGTACACCGCTTGAAAGAGCGCAACATCATTGCCGCACCGCGGCAGGGCTGGGTGCGGGCGTCCCCGCACTTCTACATCAGTCCGGATGACATCGCCCGGTTGACCGACGCGCTTCCCTAGATCGCCGGCCCAGGCGGCAGTCCATCGGGGAAAAAGCGGGCTAGGTTCACCTCGCCAAAGCGTGGCCGCCGGAACCGGTCTTTAATGGCATAGGGCGCCGTACAGTCGAAAATCGTTTTGCAAGTGGTGCCCTCCGAGCGTATCGAGAAGCTGAAGTCCGGCGATTGCGATGGATCCAGTGGATGGCAACGTACGCCGGGTATGAAAACCGTGCTGGCATCCCCCTGATAGCGCGTGCTCATAGCCCAGAGCACATCGATGCTGTCGAACAGGTCCACGTCCTCGTCTACCACAATGACGTGCTTCAATTCCGGGAAGGCCGCCAGCGCGGCCAGCGCAGCCTGGCGCTGCCGGCCTTCGTCTGAAGCCATCAGTTTTCGAAATTGAATTATTATCAGATACTTACCTCCACCCGCCGGGTGAGCGTAGGCGTTCACCACTCGGCCCGGCATGGTGTTCTCGATCAGGCGTAGCACGCTCGCCTCTACAGGAATTCCGGTAAGTGAAGTGTGCTCGGCGCCCGGTCCCACCAGCGTCTGGTAAATGGGGTTGTTCCGGTGCGTGACCGCCCGCACGCGAACCACGGGAACCGATGCCTGCGCTCGCCCGAGGTAACCAGGGAACTCCGGCATAGCATAGCCTGCCCCGGTCAGCACGTCCTCGGCTACTCTCTCCTTTGGCAGGATCTCGCCTTCGATGACGATTTCCGCCTGCGCGATGGCCTTGGCCGCCACCGCGAGGCACGGCGCCAACTCCACGGGCCGCCTGCGGATGGCGCCGGCTATGCTTAGTTCGTCAACACCAAACGGGGTGGTCGGCGGTTCGAAACACGAAGCCAGGTACACGGCCGGATCCAGGCCGATGTTGATTGAAACCGGTAAACAGCGCCCAGCAGCCTCAGCCTTTGCCCGGAAGATGTCAATGTGCCGGCCGGGCACAAAGAAAATGCTGAGCCGGTCCGGCCCGACGACGCACATTCTGTGAATTGTGACGTCGCTGGCTCCCGTTTCTGGATCTTCGGCGCGTACCAGACCCATGGTAATAAACGGACCGCCGTCCTCCGGCGTGTTGGTCACCACAGGCAGAATGCGCCTCAAGTCGAGCGGCTCGCGGTGCACCTGCTCCTGGCAGGGAACTGCCCCTTCGACCATCACCGGCGCTATTGGAGCCCGCAACGCCTCGCCTAGCAGAAACGGCACATCCCGCACCGGGGAGCCCAGCAACAGCGCCGTCCGCTCGCGGCTGGCCAGCACGCCAGCCACGATCCGCAAGCCCGGGTATCCCCGAACCTTCTCAAACAAAATGGCCGGCCCGATCCTGGTCGGGGGTGGTGCGGGCGTCCCAGCGCCGATGTACCGGTATAGGCCCGCTGCTTCCACCTCCGGGAAAACTTCCACGCTCGTCGTCACCAGTTGCCCTCGCGTTGCCGCCAGCAGTTCCAGCGCCGACCGCAAATC
>CAYSBM010000348.1:0-4149 GCA_964429095.1 uncultured Solibacteraceae bacterium
GCACCAGTTTGCCATCGGCAGCGGTTCGGGTGGTGGCGGGGTCATAAATGGGGATCGGCACGCCCTTGGTGTCCACCTGCTCTGAGAAATCACCATCCCGGAACTTCAGGCTGGGTACCGTTGACAGATAGTTGGCGCCGGCATTGTTTTGCCGGTAGCCACTGTAGTTGAAGAAAAAGAAGGTCTTATCCTTACCGCTGTAAAGTTTCGGCAGGATTACGGGACCCCCGAGATTGCCGCCGAAATCGTGCTGCCGGTAAACGCCTTTCTGGGCCTGGTAGAACCCGCGGGCGTCCAACGCGTCGTTGCGCATGTATTCATACGCCATGCCGTGAAACTCATTGGTGCCCGATTTCAATGTGAAGCTTTCCACGCCGCCTCCCGTGCGGCCAAACTCCGCAGAGAAGCTGTTGGTGATTACCGAGAACTCTTGAATTGTGTCCACAGGCACTTGAAAGCCGCGGCCGTCTCCCTGAACTTCGGCCGTAGTGACTGAAATGCCGTCGAGCTGGAAGTCGCGGCTGTTGGTCTGGCCGCCGCTGACGTGGATGCCATACTTGGTGCTGTTGACGCCCGGCAACAGGGCTATCAACCCCAAGGCCGAGCGGAACCCACCGCCGAAGAAAATCGGCAGATCCTGGTATTCACGTGGAGCAATATTGGTGGAGATCGAAGCGCTGGTGGGTGTGAGCAAAGGGACTTGCCCAGCCACCGTCACACTTTCGCTCACTGCGCCTAGCTCCAATCTAACGTCCACGGCGATGCGCTGGAGCACACCTACGCGTACGTCCTTAATGACGCTTTTCTTAAAGCCAGCCGCCTCAGTCTCAATTGTGTAGACTGCCGGCATAACCTGGGGGAATACGTATACGCCCGCCGCCGTCGTCTTGGTTACGGTTTTGACTCCGGTGGCGGGATTTATTAACGCGACCGTGGCTTCTGTCACAGCCGCTCCTGTCGGATCGGTGACTGTGCCAGTGATCGCGCCACGGTCGGTCTGTGCAAATAAAATGCATACGCCCATCAGATACGCGCCTGCCAGAAACAGGCCAATCTTCCGGGAAGATTTCCTCATGACAATTCCTCCTCGAATAGGGATCGGCCTTTAGTATGAGAGCCGACGTGGGGATTTTCAATGATGTGTTGGTGTGTTGCTGTAACGTAACTGGAGTTGCTTATGCTAACATCATGTAGGGCAAACATTTATCCGTGGAAAAGGTCGATTCAAACAAGCAGGAGTTGCAGCGCGTTCTAGCCAGCCACCTGTTTATGGAGGCGCCGGGACAGTGCAAACTCCTTGCTTATTTGGCGGAGAAGACCTTTGATGGCACGGCGGACAACTTGAAAGAGTATTCCATTGGAATCGAGCTGTTCTCCAAGCCTGAGTCCTACTCTCCCCAAGCGGATCCTTCCGTTCGTGTGCAAACCAGCCGTTTGCGAAGCCGATTGGAGGAGTACTACCGGACTGAAGGGGCCAATTCCGATATAGTTATCCGGCTTCCGAAAGGAACCTTCAAACTCGCCTTTGAGCGGAGGCGGGGTGATCATGAACTACCGGGAGATGCCACCGAGGGCTCCAAGCTGTCTTCGCTTTATGTTCGTGTTAAGAGGTTCCCCTGGCGCAGGTGGGGCGGTGGAACCACGCTTCTGATCTTATTATCTGGTCTTATATACCAAAGCTTCCTGGTGCGACAACTTAAACAGGAGGTTCAACAGAGCAAGCCAGCCCCCCACGTCGCCCGTTTGTGGCAACCTTTGCTTGCGAGTTCCCGCCCGCTGGCTCTGGTAGTAGGCATGCCACTGTGGATTCGTTTGCGGGGAGGCTACTACCGGCACATTTCGGTGAGTTCTCCGGCCGATATCCCGCACTCCAAGACTGTTCAGGAGCTGTTTCGGCTGGCAGGTGAAGATCCGGTCCGCATCGAGTATGGGTTCAATGGGCTGGGAGAAACCATGCAGACCTTCTTGCTGGGTAGGATGTTTCAGGCGGCCCGCAAACCGGTCAACATTAACCGCAGTAACACGCTTAGCTGGGAAGAATTGCGCTCCCATGACGTGGTGCTGCTAGGGAGCTCGAAGGCGAATCCTCACCTCCGTGATATGCAGATCCTGGTGAATTACCGGCTCGTACGAGGAGGCATCGAAGTGCTGAATCCGGCCGGGGGCGAGCCGCGCCTGTACGAGCCTACTTGGAACCAACGCGAGGAAGTGGTGGCTGATTATGCGGTCATCGCGCGGTTGCCGGGCATCTGCGGCAACGGGTTCAAAATGATTGTCGGAGACGCAAGCCCCGCAGGCAATTGGGCGGCAGCCGAGGCCATGACCGACCCGCGCCTTGCGCGCCAACTGGTGGCGCACATGGCCAATGCCCAGGGCGAGTTGCCGGAGTTGTTTGAACTGATTGTTCACGCGGAATTTCAATCCCAGGTCCCGGTTAAGATCCGATATGTGACCCATAAAGTGGTCACGCGCGCCCAGGCGGCACGCTAGCGCTCGCCGCCTGCGGCGGGGACGGTGGGGACTCTGGTGAGAGCACCTATCGGTGGTGCGGCCGGGAGGGCGTGGAGATAGAACCGTCTTTCGCCCACCGGGGCGTTTCTTCTCGCTTCTCCTCTATGTAGTTCGAGGCAGTGTTCACCGCCCACAGCTCACTCTTGGCGGTCTCACCAGCCAGGATGTGCTCGACCGCCAGCATGGCAGTGAGCATCGAATGGTCCTGGTTGTTGTAGCGGTGCATGCCATTGCGGCCCACCAGGAACAGGTTCTCGTAGCGGTCCACGTAGTCCCGTATTTCCGCGAAGCGGCCATAAGAACCGAAATCCGCTGGATAGGCCTTTTCTACCCGCAATACGGTTGCGTCCAGGACCGCCGAGGGCTCGATGATCCCGATACGGCTCAGTTCACAAGCCGCCAGTCCAACCATACTGGCGTCATCCAGGCGCCAGATCTCGTCCGACGAGTTACAAAAATACTCCAAGCCCAGCCAAACCAGCGAAGGGTCCTTCACCAGATGCGGGCTCCAATTGTTATAAATCTGAAGCCGGCCTACGAGCACGCCGGGTTCCTGAATATAAATCCAGTTGTCTCCGATGAGCCGTCTGGCGTGTGGGGTCTGGTCGTGTATGCTCAGCCCGCTCACCAGCAAGCCGACGGTGATGAAATCGCGGTAGACCAGGCCATCGGAAACCTCCCGCACGTTAGCCGGCGCGGGAGGATCGAACATCCGTATCAGTTCCTTCACAGGCGCTGTCGAGATGATGTAATCGGCGCGTAATGTTTGTCTGGCTCCGGTGGCGGAGACGATCTCGAGCGCCGTTACCTGCCGCTCCCGTGCCAAGATTCGCTCCGCCGCGCAACCGGTCTGTATGACGCCGCCTATTTCGCGGACCCGCCGGGCCACCTCCTCCCACATCTGCCCCGGGCCGTACTTGGGGTAAAGGAAACGTTCGATCAAGGAGATCTCGGTGTCCTTTTGCGCCAAGCCCCGTCTGCCTCCTTTGCTTAGAGCGTGGCGCAGCGCCTCCCACACCGACAATCCTTTAACGCGCTGCGCACCCCATTCGGCGCTGATCTGACAGCACGGTACGCCCCAGACCTTTTCGGTGTAGGCCTTGAAAAACGTCTGGTACAGCTCGCGCCCGAAGCGGTTGATGAAGAAGTCTTCTAAAGAGCGTTCCGGTTTGACCGGGGAAAGGACGCTCTTCAGATAGCTCAAACCGATCCGCGTCGTACGCCGCAAGCCTAATTTGGCCACCGTGTCCACACTCAGGCGGACTGGATAATCGAACAAATGCCGGAGGTAATAAATGCGCGATTTGCGATTCCGCACCAGCATCACCCGTTCAGGATCCTGGTCCGCCTGGGTGCCTTCCAGCGGGAGCATATTCAGCCACCATTGCATGACGCGGTCCGACTTGGAAAAGAAGCGGTGGCCGCCGATGTCGATGCGATTTCCCCTGTAATTGACCGTGCGGCTCAGGCCACCCATGTAGCCGCTCTTTTCAATCACAATGGGCCGGATATCGCTGCGCAACAAGAGTTCGTATGCTGCGGTCAGCCCTGCGGGCCCGGCTCCAATGATGATGGCGGTCTTATTGGGCATGATGGCCGTGCAATTCACCGCGGCCGCGCTGGCCAGCGAGTGCAAGC
>CAYSBM010000349.1:0-1478 GCA_964429095.1 uncultured Solibacteraceae bacterium
CAGCCAGGAAGATCTCAAAATGGCCCAATTGATCCGCAAGCGCAGCAAGATGGTGGTGGCGCTGGGCGATTGCGCGGTCACCAGCAACGTGCCCAGCATGCGCAACTGGATCCCGGCCAAGAAGCTGCTGGAGCGTATTTACGTGGAAGGGGTGCAGACCCAGCCGGGGGTGCCCGCCGAAGGCGTGCCCGCCTTGCTCAAACATGCCATTCCCTTGCACGAAGCCGTCAAGATCGATCTGCACATCCCGGGCTGCCCGCCCAAAGCCGAGGCGATCTTCCACGTCATCAGCGAGCTGCTGGCGGGACGCAAGCCCGACCTGGCGAACAAGGTGAAATTTGGCTAGGAAATCATCCATGAAGAAGATCATGATCAACCCCGTGACCCGCATCGAGGGCCACGCCAAGATCAGCATTCATCTCAATGGCGACGGCAAAGTATCCTCCACCGAGTTCCACGTTACCCAGGTGCGAGGATTTGAGAAATTCGTGGAAGGCCGGCCGTATTATGAGATGCCTTCCATCACCGCGCGTATTTGCGGCATCTGCCCCATCAGCCACTTGCTGGCTTCGGTAAAGGCTTGTGACGCCATCATGGCGGTCCAGATTCCGGAGACTGCTGCGCTGCTGCGCGAGCTGCTGCACTGCGGGCAGTTCGTGCAGAGCCATGCGCTGAGCTTTTTCCACCTTTCGGCGCCGGATCTGCTGCTCGGCATGGCGAGCGACCCGGCCAGACGCAACATCCTCGGCGTGCTGGAAAAGCATCCCGACGTGGCGCACGACGGCATCGCGCTGCGTAAGTTCGGCCAGCAAGTGATCGAACGCCTGGCGGGCGAGCGCGTGCACCCTTCCTGGACGGTGCCGGGCGGTGTGAACGCGCCGCTCAACGCCGAAGTGCGCGATCTAATTCTGAGTGAGCTTCCACTGGCCAAATCCATTGCCCGCCGCACGCTGAAATTTTACAAGGGGGTGGTGGACCAGTTTGAGGCGGAGATCGAAACCTTCGGCAACATGCCTTCCATGTACGCCGGACTGGTGGATGCCGCCGGGCGGCTGCAACTTTACGATGGCATTGTGCGCTTCCTTGGTCCGGAAGGCGGCCACGTGGCTGACATCGGCAGGCCGCGTCTTTACCAGAACTACATTGCCGAAGCGGCGCTCCCCCATTCGTACCTGAAAGCCCCTTACTACAAGCCGCTGGGATTTCCCGAGGGCATCTACCGGGTGGGTCCGCTGGCGAGGCTGAACGTTGCCCAAAGCTGCGGCACGCCCGAGGCGGACGCCGAGTTTGAAGAATACCATCAAAGGTTCGGCAAAGTGGTGGAGAGTTCTTTCCACTTCCATTACGCGCGCTTGATCGAAGTGCTCTACGCACTGGAGCGCATGGAGGTGCTCCTGGAGGATCCTGCCATCCTGGACACTCACGTGCGGGCGCACGCTGGAGTGAATTCGCTGGAAGGGGTGGGTATCGCCGAAGCG
>CAYSBM010000349.1:1488-4129 GCA_964429095.1 uncultured Solibacteraceae bacterium
CCAGCACGTCGACCCAATGCCTCACGTTTTCGTCCAGCGCCGCAGCGCCGCGCGGCATCCTGATCCACCATTACAAAGTGGATGAAAAAGGCGCCATGCGGTGGGCCAATCTGATCATCGCCACCGGCCACAACAACCTCGCCATCAGCCGCTCGATCGAGCAGGTGGCCAAGCATTTCGTCAACGGGAAGAAGCTCGAAGAAGGCATGCTCAACCGCGTGTCGGCGGTGGTGCGGGCCTACGACCCCTGTTTAAGCTGCTCGACGCATGCCTTGAATCAGCCGGCGCTCGAAGTGCGGCTATTTGACGCCGGCGGCGAGCTGGTGGACACCCTGCGCCAATAGCCGGCGGCGGATTGTCACTGAGCCTGCGCTAGAAATGCATCCACTTCCGCGCGGGTGGGAATAGAAGCTTGCGCGCCCAAGCGGGTGACCGAAACCGCGGCCGCGGCGTTGGCGAAGCGCAAAGCATCCGCCGGAGCGCGGTTTTCGCTCAAGGCCACCGCCAGAGCCGCGTTGAAAGTGTCGCCGGCGGCAGTGGCGTCCACAGCCTTCACCGCGAACGGCTCCCCATAGACTTCATTTGCGCCGTCCCACCACAAGCAGCCCGCATCGCCCAGTTTCAACACCACCGTGCGCGGACCCAAACGCGCCAACTCGCGCGCCATGCCCGCCGCCTGCCAGCGGTCTACGCGCCCTGGTTGGCGCCCGAGGAGGATGCAGGCTTCGGTTTCATTCGGCGTGAGGATGTCCACCGCGGCGAGCAGATCCGGCGCGAGAGGTTGCGCAGGAGCGGGATCGAGCATGGCGGTCACGCCCTCTTCTCGGGCCAGCCTGAGAGCGCGGGCCACGGTGGCGAGCGGCGTCTCAAGCTGAAACAGCACGCAGCGCGCGCCGCGAAACACACGGCGGAATTCCTCAACCCCCTCCGGGCGCAGTTCGGAATTGGCGCCCGGGGCGACGACGATCGAATTCTGCCCGGCATCGTCCACCCAGATCAGCGCCACGCCAGTGGGCTGGCTCCTAGTGGCATAGACGCTGCTCACGTCCACTCCGGCCGCCGCCAAGCTGGCTTTGAGGTGATCCGCGAAGACGTCATAGCCCACCCGCCCAATCATGTGTGCGGAGGCGCCCCGGGCGGCCAAACGTCCCACTGCGCAGGCTTGGTTGGCGCCCTTGCCTCCGGGAATCATCCGGAAATCGCGGCCCAGAACGGTCTCTCCAGAAGCCGGCAGGCGCGTCACACGGACCACGAAGTCCATGTTCAGACTGCCTAGCACCACAATCCGGGTGTTCATCGGCCGAGATCAATGCCGAGTTTCTTGAGTTCTTCGGCGTAGTAGCGCTTATGCAGAAGGTCCCATTCTTCGGTGCCCTCGGGGATTTCGCGTTTTTGTGAACGGATTTTTTGCCGCGCGGCGCGGTCCACTTTTTCCTCGATGGTAAGCAGCCGGCTGATCTCCTGCACCAGGGCCAGGCGAACCTCGTTGGCATCGCGCTTGAAACGCACTTCCCGCGATTTGCGCAGCGCCGCCACCAGTTTGTGGGAAATGTCGTTGATCTTGTCCCGGGACAGCTTCATCAGGTCGCCGGTATCCCGGCCGGAAGCGCGGATGACCTTGCGCTGCGTCACCAGAGTGTTCTTGATGCGCCGGAACATTTCCTGGTAGCTGACGCCTTCGCGGCGCATATAGTCGCTGTATTGGCTGAGGATCTCGCGGACCTCCTCGTTCAGGCGGTCCTCAACCAGCAGCTCTTCGGTGATGAGATTGGCGGTAAGTTCGCAAACGGCCTGCGGGTTGGTGATATCTACGATTTTGGGGGTTAGCCCGGCGATAAGCTGGCGGGACAAATAAGCGATAAATTCCCTGGCAAGCAGCATTCCTAGGGCGCCGCGCGAAGCGCAAAAGCGCCAAACAGCAAGTTTAGCGACCTGGCGCGAACTGTGTCAACGCGCCCATAGACAGCCAACTCTCGGAAGGCGCGGAGCGGGCTTCCGGCAGGCGTTCCGCGCCACAGGATCAACCACGCTGCTCAATGGGGACGAATTGGCGCTCTCCGTATCCGGTGTAAACTTGCCGCGGCCGTGCGATTTTCTGCTCGGGATCCGAAACCATCTCCTGCCACTGCGCGAGCCACCCTGACATGCGCGGAATGGCGAACAGCACCGTGAACATCTCGGGCTGGAAGCCGATGGCCTGATAGATGATGCCCGAGTAGAAGTCCACATTGGGATACAGCTTGCGCTTGATGAAGTAGTCATCCTGCAAAGCGATCCTCTCCAGTTCTTTGGCGATTTCCAGCTTTGGATTGGGGCCGGTTACCTCAAAGACCTCGTCGGCGGTGCGCTTGATGATGGCCGCGCGGGGGTCATAGTTCTTATAAACGCGGTGCCCGAACCCCATCAACTTGCACTTGCCGGCCTTGACCTGCGCGATATAGGCCGGAATGTTATCGCGCGTGCCGATTTCGTCGATCATCTTCAGCACCTCCTCGTTCGCGCCGCCATGCAGCGGTCCGGAGAGCGCCGCCGCGGCGGCCGCCGCGCTCCCCTAAGGGGCGGGGTGGGAACTGCCCACGGCGCGCATGGCGCGGGGGCGGGAATTGGGTTCGGGGGGGGGGGGCGGGGTGGGGAGGATGTG
>CAYSBM010000350.1:0-4104 GCA_964429095.1 uncultured Solibacteraceae bacterium
GTGCAGAGCCGCATCAAGGAACTCGAGCGCATGGAACGGATCGAGATTCCGCCCGAAGAGAAAACCATTCACTTTTCATTTCCGCAGCCCAAGCCAAGCGGCCGAGTGGTGGCCGAGTTCCGCCGCGTGACGAAGTCCTACGGCGGCCACATGGTGCTGCGCGAGGTCAGTTTCCTCATCGAGCGCGGCGAGCGGGTGGCGCTGGTGGGCTCCAACGGAGCCGGCAAGTCCACCCTGATTCGTATGCTGGCCGGACTGGAGCCGCTCACCGGCGGTGAGTACCTGGTGGGCCATAACGTGGAGCCGGATTACTTTGCCCAGGATCAATACAGGGAGCTGAACCCCGCTGCGACGTTGATTGAGGACTTGGGGTCGGTCTCGCCTCGCTCGACGCTCACCGAGCTTCGCACCGTGCTGGGCTGCTTCTTGTTCGGAGAGGATGAGGTATACAAGACCATTGGCGTGCATTCCGGCGGCGAGCGCAACCGTTACGCGCTGGCGCGCATGTTGATGCAGCCCTCCAATTTCCTGCTGCTGGACGCACCCACCAACCACCTCGACATACGCGCCAAGGACGTACTGCTGGAGGCGCTCAGGGAATTGACACGCACCGCGGAGCTCGTCGCCCATGACCGCTACTTCATCGACAAGCTGGCTACTCGCGTATTCGAAGTGGTCGGCGGCGGTATCCAAATCTATCCGGGCAATTACGAGGATTATCTTCGGCGCAAGCAGCAGGCGCTGGCGGGCCAGGACGATGTGTGCGAAAAGGAGACCGCACCGGCGCCAGTTCCCGCATCGCTTGAACCGCCTGTCAAGAACAGGCGCCTGAATCCCATCAAGCTCCGCCAGATGCGGCAGCGTTGCCAGGAAATCGAACTGGAGGTGGCGCGGCTAGAAGCCGGCATCGCCGGCCACGAAGCCGGGCTGGCGAACTTCACGAGCGCGGAACAAACGCAACGTTTGATGGCGCAGCTTGCCGCGGACCGGGCATTGGTCGACGCGCTGGTGGCAGAGTGGGAAGATCTGTCCCGCGCCATCGAAGAAAACCAATAAGTCCGCAGCTAAAGAGCGTTGTATATAATGAAGCCGGGTCACTTCAACATGAAACGCCGCAATTTTCTTTGCACCGCTTCCGGCGCTATGGCTGCGCCGCTTGTGGTCCCCTCTCACGTGCTCGGCCTGGGAGGCCGGCCGGGCGCCAACAGCCGTATCCAGGTGGGCTTCATCGGCGTGGGCGGCCGCGCCCGCTGGCTGCAAACCTATTTCGATATGCCGGAGGCCCGGATTGTGGCCATCGCGGACTGCTACCTGGCACGCATGGATGAGGCCGCCGCTAAGCACCCGCAGGGCGGTAAGTGGCGTAAGTACCACGACTACCGCAAAATGTTCGACAAAGAAAAACTCGACTGTGTTTTTGTCGAAACCCCGACTCACGCGCGCGTGCTGATCAACATCCACGCCCTCCAGGCGGGGCTGGACGTGTACTCGGAAAAGCCTCTGACGCTCACCATCGCCGAAGGCCGGGCGCTGGTGAAGGCCGTGCGCAAGTATGACCGCATTTTGCAAACCGGGACACAGCAGCGCTCGATGCCCATCAACATCCACGCCAGCAGGTTGGTGCGGGAAGGAGCCATTGGCAAGATCAAGGAAGTGATCGCCTGCAATTACGAGCCGGGCATCGCCTGGACGCCTCAACCGGCGCAGCCCATGCCTGCGGGTCTCAACTGGGACCAGTGGTGCAATCAGACCGAATTGCGCCCTTACCACAACGATCTACGCACAAAGTGGGCGCTCTATTGGGATTATGACGGCGGCGGCCAATCCTGGGGTGTGAGCGGCTGGGGCACGCACGGCTTGGATCAGGTGCAGGCTGCGCTTGGAACCGACGAGACTGGCCCCGTCGAGATGTGGCCGGAAGAGCCAGGCGCCCAGGCGCGCATTACGATGCGCTATTCCAGCGGCGTCCTGCTCAAGCTCTGGCAGCCGAAGATCAACGACCACTCACAACTGGGCGCCATCTTTGCGGGCCAAAACCGACGCAGCCAGCCCCTGCGCGGCAACTCCTTAGCCAACCCTAGGGAATTCCGCCGCGATGCTCCGGATCCTACGCCCGAGGGCCCCGGCGAGGATCTGGCGCATCTGAAGAATTTTTTCGAATGCATGAGAACCCGTAAGCGGCCGAACGCGGACGTGGAGATCGGGCACCGCTCCAACTCCGTGTGCCACTTGGTAAACATCTGCCGCCGGTTGGGCCGGCGTCTGCAATGGGATCCGCAGGCCGAGAGGTTCACAGGCGACGAAGAAGCCAACAGGCTTTGCTCGCGCCCGCGCCGCAAGGGTTACGAGCTGCCCGTGATCGCCTAATTCACAGGTCCGCGCAGCAGGGCCACAATGCGTCCGCCGACGCGCGCCTTCAAATCTTCCGCCTCCAGGCTCAGGAGCTCCCGTGTGGCAGGGGGGATGGGTTCGAGAATCTGCTCGATAGAAGGAGCTGCGGCGGCCTCCAGGACGCTGAAGCCTAAGCTGTCCGCTAGTCCGCAGGCCAGGTGAATCAGGCCGGTAGCGCTGGGTTGCGCCGCCGGGGGCGCGTGGTGCTCGCCCAACACCTCTCCGAATCCGGCTGGCAACTTCCATTGTTCGGCCAGCCAGCGTCCGGCCTCGCAATGGTCGATGTCAAACAGTTGGCGCTCGCACTCCAGAACGTCGAAGCCGTTCTCTTCGGCCACTGTCAACAGGTTGGTGTACTCGGCGGGATAGGCCACCAGGAGGCTCAGCCGGCCGATGTCGTGCAATAGCCCGGCTGTATAGGCGAAGTCCTTGTCCTTGCCCCATACCGGCGCTATTTCCTCAGCCAAGAAGGCGCAGGCCAGCGAATGCGTCCAGCAGCGGCGCAGCGTTTCGCTCTTCAGCACCCCTTTCAGATACCCTTTCATGATGGCTACCGTCATGGTCAGGCTTTTCACGCGCGCCAGGCCGAGCATCATGACTGCGTGGGTCAGATTATCAACCTGTGCCTCCAGGCCGAACAGCGCGGAGTTGGCCAGGCGGAGAATCTCGGCCGAAAAAGCGGCGTCAGCAGCAATCAGGTGCGTCAGCTCCTTGATTTCCACGTCTTCTTTGGATAGTGTTTGCAGGAGCCGCGAAGCGATCGGAGGAAAAGACGGCAGCTTGCATAATGCCCACGGGGTATCCTGAGCGCGCTCGTCTCTGGCGGTAACCTTCGGCATGCGACCTCCCGCTCATATGATCGGACGCTTCCCGGCAGGAGTACATATCCCTACGCTGGCCTGTGGAGTAGTAGGTGGAGTCAGTTCGAATCGCCCGTGACGCGCAGCACCGCCAGGAAGGCCTCCTGCGGGATTTCCACTCTTCCGACACGCTTCATCCGGCGCTTGCCCTCTTTCTGCTTTTCCAGCAATTTGCGCTTGCGGGTGATGTCTCCACCGTATCACTTGGCAAGCACGTTCTTGCGCAGAGCCGGGATATTCTCGCGCGCGACGATCTTGTTGCCGATGGCGGCTTGCAGCGCCACTTCAAACATCTGCCGCGGGATCAGCTTGCGCAATCTCTCGATGAGCGCCTTGCCGCGCTCGTATGCGTGCTCTTTGTGGACAATCACCGACAGCGCGTCCACCGGTTCGCCGGCCACCAGCACGTCCAGTTTGACCATCGGCGATACGCGATAGCCGGCTAGATGATAGTCCAGCGAGGCATAGCCGCGCGACGAGGATTTCAACCGGTCGTAGAAATCCAACACGATCTCGTTGAGCGGCAGTTCATAGACCAGAAGCACGCGCGAGGCGCCGATGTATTCGAACTTCTTTTGGTTGCCGCGCTTTTCTTCGAGCAGCTTAAGGATTTCCCCCAGGTGCTCCTCGCGAGTGATGACGGTAGCCTCGATGATGGGCTCCTCAACTTCCAGGATCTCGCTCGGATCGGGCCAGCGCGTGGGGCTGTCAACCTCCACTACCGTGCCGTTATGCTTCCTCACCCGGTACAGCACGCCCGGCGCTGTGGTGATCAGATCGATCTCAAATTCGCGCTCCAGCCGCTCCTGCACGATCTCCATGTGCAGCAGGCCGAGGAAGCCGCAGCGGAAGC
>CAYSBM010000351.1:0-3795 GCA_964429095.1 uncultured Solibacteraceae bacterium
CGTTCGGGGTCGAGATACTTGCTCTGCCCGCGTAGGATTCGTCGCCGCGCATCATGGCGGCCCATTGCTCGCTGGACATGGCGCCGGTGCCGGAGTCCGTGAGCAGATCGATCAATATGTTGCGGGCCTCAATGAGAAAGAGGTTGTAACCGGCTTGTTCGAGAAACTCCTGACGTTCGGCGGGCGTGGTTCTTCGAAGCGGCTCCACGCTCTTGATGCGGAACGGCTCGATGATGGTTTTCATCACCCGGCAGTCTAGCACGGTGATGGGGCGGCGCCAGCTATGCGGTGCGCTCAGACGGCAGGGTGGACCTGGCGCGCCTTTTGTGCGGTCAGGCGGGCCAGCATCTGGCGCACGGTGCGTTTCGTGAGAGGGTGAGGCAAGCCTGCCGCGATTTCGGCCAGCGGCTGAAGCACGAAACGACGGGCGGCTAGGCGGGGATGCGGCACCACGAGGTCCGGCGTCCGTATGACGCTAGAGCCGTAAAAAAGAATGTCGATGTCGATCGTGCGGGGGCCTTGCGCCACGGCGCGCCGGCGGCCGAGTTCCCGCTCAATTCTGAGCGTGCGCGAAAGAAGCTGGCGGGGCAGGAGAACGGAGGCGGCTTCGACCGCCAGATTCAGAAAGAGCGGCTGGCGGGCCACGCCGAGCGGCTCGGTTTCGTAAAACGACGACACGCGCCGCACAACGATTCCGCCCTGTTCGAGAGCCGCAAGCGCTGCGCGGAGGTTCCGGACCCGGTCCCCGCGGTTAGAGCCTAAAGAGAGGTATATGGTCTTCACGTCCCCGGGGCCTAGAACAAAGAGGGCTGAGGGCCATGGCCGCGCATGCGCGGCTGGATCCCGAAATATTCGAAGGCCCGCACGGTGCCGATTCGCCCTCGGGGCGTACGGTCCAGGAACCCGAGCTGAATCAGATACGGCTCGTAGACTTCTTCAATGGTGTCCGGCTCCTCATCGATGGACGCCGCAATGGTGTTCAGACCCACCGGACCTCCGCCGTACTTTTCCAACACCGTAAGCATAATCTTCTGGTCCATTTCGTCCAGCCCGTAACGGTCGACTTCCAGCATATCCAGGGCGGTTTTGGCGATCCCGGCCGTGATGCGCCCGTCGGCGCGCACCTCGGCGTAATCGCGGACGCGGCGCAGCAGGCGGTTGGCGATGCGCGGCGCGCCGCGGCTGCGGCGGGCGAGCTCCTCGGCTCCGCCCTGTTCCACTTCGACGCCCAGCAGCGAAGCCGAGCGTTGGACAATGCGCGTCAACTCCGCGGGATCGTAGTGGTTCATGCGGAGCACCAGACCGAAACGCCCGCGCAAGGGCGCGCTGACCAGGCCCTGGCGAGTGGTGGCGCCAATCGAGGTGAAGCGTGGCAACGGCAACGAGTGGGTGCGTGCGCCCGGCCCGGCTCCCACCAGAATGTCCACCCGGAAGTCTTCCAGAGCCGAGTACAGCATCTCTTCGACGTCGGGCATCAGGCGGTGAATCTCATCGATGAAAAACACCTGCCGGCTGCGGATGTTGCTCAGAATGCCGGTAAGGTCGAGCTTCTTCATTAGAATCGGCCCCGAGGTCTGCTCGAAGCCCACTTCGAGCTCGTTCGCGATGATATTGGCCAGGGTGGTCTTGCCCAAACCAGGCGGGCCATAGAGCAGGACGTGGTCCATGGCCTCACCGCGCCGCTTGGCAGCCTCGATGGCAATGGCCAGGTTCTCCTTGAGCTTGGTCTGGCCGGTAAAATCGGCCAGCCGTTGCGGCCGGAGGGTGGCTTCGAACTGCCGGTCCTCTTCCTGAGCAGCCGGCGAGATGATCCCCTTGTCGCGCATCTCTTACCTTGAGGTTACCGCACCAATTCTAGAGCCCGCCGGAACAGCGGTTCGAATTCAGCCGTTGCTCCGGCGGCCTTGGCCTTGCGCACGGCGGTCTCGGCGGCCGCACGCGTACACCCCAAATTCACCAGCGCCGACACCACGTCCGCGTCAACGGCTGAGAGCGCTTCGGCGGCGGGTTTGGCCGCGACGGGTGCGCCGGGCGCCAGATCGCCCAGCTTGTCGCGCAACTCCAGAGCTATGCGCTCAGCCGTCTTCTTGCCCACGCCCGGGATGCGGACCAACATGTCCACCTGACCCGCATGGATGGCGCCCACTAGGTCCGGCGTGGGCAAGCCCGAGAGCACGGTCACGGCGAGCTTGGGACCGATGCCGCTGACAGTGAGGAGCCGTTCAAACAAAGTCTTCTCCTCCCGCGAAAGGAATCCGAACAGGGCGATGGCGTCCTCGCGCACATGTGTAAACACGTGAAGGCGCACTTCGGCGCCGGCGGCGGGCAGCGAGGAGAAGGTCGAAATGGGCACGGTAAGGTCATAGCCCACGCCGCCGGTTTCAACAATCACCTGGTTGGGGCGCTTTTCGAGCAACGTTCCCTTTAGATAGGCAATCATAAGAGGCGTAGATTATTGTACATGGCGCGGCGGAGGTTCTTCGTCCATTCGATAACAGACTCCAGGGCGGAACTGGAGGGTGACAACGCTCAGCATCTTGCAAGAGTCCTGCGGGCAGCGCCCGGCCAGCTCTTCGAGATTTGCGACAACTCCAATGTCTATCTCGCCGAGATCGAAAGCGTGGGCAAGCGCCGTGTGGTGTTCCGCGTTCTGGAGCCTGTGGAAAGTGCTCCGCCCCCGATTGAGGTAACCCTGCTGGCGGCGCTGTTTAAGTTTGACAGGTTCGAGTGGATGGTGGAGAAGGTCACTGAACTGGGTGTGACACGCATTGTGCCGGTTATGGCGGCTCGCAGCGACAGCGGTTTGGAGAAGGCCGCGGCCAAGCGAACCGAGCGCTGGCGGCGCATCGCGTTCGAAGCCAGCCAGCAGTCGCGCCGGGCGCGCCTGCCTGAGATTGCCGGCGTCGAGCCATTCGCCCGCGCCGTGAGCCGTCAGAGCGCGGTTCGGCTGTTGCTCGACGAAGCGCCAGGGGGGGCGCCACTGGGAAGCCTGGCGCAGCCTGCCGAAGTGGCGCTGCTTTGCGGGCCGGAGGGCGGCTGGACCTGCGCCGAGCGCCGTTGCGCGGCCGAGGCCGGCTGGCAGGCGGTGACGCTCGGCCCGGCGGTTCTGCGCGCCGAGACGGCGGCGATCTCGGCTGTGGCGGTGATTATGAATAGCGCGATTTCTGCGCTCTGCCAAGACCGGAAGGCAACTCCGGGGCGCATGGTCTAGCCCCTTGTTATATTGGTAGTTTCCATGCAAATTGACAAAGTATACGAGCCCCAGCGGTTCGAGCCGCGGTGGGCCGAATGGTGGGCCAAGTCGAGACTGTTCGAAGCTTCGCCGGAGGCGCCGGGCGAGGTGTTCTCCCTGGTGATTCCTCCACCCAATGTCACCGGCAGTCTGCACATGGGGCACATGCTCGAGCACACCGAGATCGACGCCACCATCCGCTGGCGGCGCATGCGGGGATGCAACACGCTTTGGCTGCCGGGCACCGACCACGCCGGTATTGCCACGCAAATGGTGGTGGAGCGGAAACTGGCAAGCGAAGGCATCGAGCGCCGCGCCGTCGGCCGCGAAGAATTTGAAAAGCGAGTTTGGGAGTGGAAGCACGAGTACGGCGGAACCATCAAGCGGCAGATGGTGCGCACGGGCGCCAGTTGTGACTGGAGCCGCGAGCGGTTCACTCTGGATGCCGGTTTGTCGCGCGCCGTGCGCGAGGTCTTCGTGCGGCTCTACGAGAAGGGTCTGATCTACCGCGGCGAGTAAATGGTGAACTGGTGCGCGCGCTGCCTCAGCGAGATATCCGCGGT
>CAYSBM010000351.1:3805-4098 GCA_964429095.1 uncultured Solibacteraceae bacterium
TTCTGGGTCAGGGTGACATCCGGCCCCGTATAGCGAGGCCCGAACCGCATCTGGGCGACACGGCAGTGGCCATTAATCCGGAGGATGCGCGCTACGCGGACCTGCACGGCAAGGCGGTGATCCTGCCGCTGATGAACCGCGAAATTCCCATCATCCTGGATGATCTTGCCGATCCACAGTTCGGCACCGGCGTGGTGAAAGTCACGCCGGCGCACGACCCCCACGATTTCGAAGCCGGCAAGCGCCACACCCTCGAGAAAATCCAGGTCATCGGCGAAGAGGGGCGGATGCCG
>CAYSBM010000352.1:0-4083 GCA_964429095.1 uncultured Solibacteraceae bacterium
TCGATCTGACGCCTTCTTTGCAACTCTTGAGCCGGGAACTGCAAAACGAAATAGAGGCCGGCAAGATGCAGGTGGAACTCACGCCGCGCGGGTTGGTGGTCAGCATGCGCGAGGCAGCATTCTTCCCCTCCGGCGAGGACACCATCTCGCCGGAGACTTACCCCACTATCGAAAAAGTGGCCAAGGTCATCCTGCAACTGCCCAATCCTGTGCGCCTGGAAGGGCACACCGACTCCGTGCCCATACACAATTCACGTTTTCGCAGCAACTGGGAACTATCGGCGGCGCGTGGCATTGCCATGTTGAATCTGCTGGAACAGCGCTTCAAGGTTCCCCGCGCGCGGCTGGCGGTGGCCGGCTACGCGGAGAACGCCCCGGTGGACACCAACGAGACCGAAGAAGGCCGGGCGCATAACCGCCGCGTGGATATTGTGGTTCTGACCGCGGCGGCGATGGAGCAGGAGCCCAGACCGGCCGCGGCGTCCCACCCCTAAGATTCGTTCTCAGGGGAATGCAGCAGGCGTTCCAAGACCTGGCGCGCGGCCTTCTGCCCGGCGCTCTTCTTGGAAACGCCCTCGGCTTGCGCCGAGTACTCACGGCCCACCCGCACCTCGACAGTGAATGTCTTGGCGTGTTCCGGACCGCGCTCCTTCACGATGGAGTAACGCGGCTGCGGCAGCTTGCGCGCCTGCGCGGCCTCCTGCAAGGCGCTCTTGAAATCAGAGATGGCGTCGTCGGCCGCGAACTGGAAGGCATCGGCGCCGGCCAGCACATACAACTCGACGAACCGCCGGGCGGCATCGATTCCAGCGTCCAAATAAAGAGCCGCAATAAGCGCTTCCACGGCATTGGCCAGCAAGGCGCGCTTGGTGCGGCCTCCGCTCATTTCTTCGCCCCGGCCCAGGTAAAGATAGTCACCTAACGAAATGCGTTTGGCGACTTCGTGCAAGTGGGTGGCGCTCACCAGGTGGGCTTTAATCTTGGACAGGCGGCCTTCCGGCAAGTCGGGATAACGGTCAACCAGAGCTTCACTAACCAAGAAGCCCAGCACGGCGTCGCCCAGAAATTCGAGTTGTTCGTTGTCGGTGCGTACATGAATGACGCCGGCGGCTTGCTCACAAACTAGAGACTTGTGGGTGAGCGCACGCCGGAGCAGTTCACGGGCGCGGAAATGATGGCCAATGGCGGCCTCCAATAGCTCGGGATCCGCGCTCATGTGCAAAAAGAGACTCCGTCCGGAACTTAGGGCTTCTTGGTTTCCACCGGAGCAGGTGCCGCAGGCGTAGAGGGCGAGGTAGGGGCTGCCGGAGCCGAAGGCTTACCCTTGTCCCGGGCTTGCACGGACCGCACGCGCAGCGACTGGGCGAATTGCTTGATCTGCGGTGCTGCGTTCTGGTCCGACATTACCTTGTCGAAGCACTCGATGGCTTCGTCGTATTTGCCCACTTGGTGATAGGCATCACCCAGACGCAACCGCGTGGCCGGTTCAGGGTTGGCGGCGCTTTCCACAGCCAGTTTGAACTCCGCAATAGCCAGGTCGTATTTTTTCCGCGCCGATTGCGCCATTCCCAGCGCCTCATGGGCTTGCGCGGTCATGTCCTTCTTGGCCGCTTCCCACTGCTCATCGGTAACGTTGGGGTTAGGCTTGGGCGCGGTAGCGATTAGCTGGATGGCCTTGTTGGCGTACTTCTCCGCCTGCGTCAGCTTCTCTTCGCGGTCCAGGTCATGCTCCCGGGTGCGCTGTGCCGTAGCACTGGCCAGCATAAGCATGGCGTTGTAATTGGCCGGATCGGCTTCCAGCGTACGCTCGGCGTAGACCATCATCCTTTCCACGTCGTTTTTCTGCTGGCAGCTCATAGCGGCAATCAACAGGGCCACGCTCTTGAACTCCGTATCGGCATACTTGGTAATCAAGTTCTCGGCCGCCGCAATGCGTGCATCGGGGTCCTGGGCGTTAAACATGGCCTGGATGGCCTCCAATTCACCCTTGGACTTGGGTTGGGGCTGCTTGGCGGCTTCTTGCGCGGAGGCGAAAACGCCGCCCACCAAAGCGATCAGTACGGCAACTACCATGCTCTTCTTCATCAATGACTCCTTGCTCCTTTATACATTACTAGTTTTCAAAGTTGTTTTGCCGCCCGGGGCATCATTGTTGTTTCTTCCGCCCATAGCCGGCTAGAGCCTGTTCCGCCGCCCGGCGTGCTCCGGGGGCGGCGCCCTCAACCGCTAAGGCGGAGCGGTAGTGGTTGAGCGCTTCCTCGGTTTCGCGGGCGATTTCGGCCAGCCGGCCCAGGTATACCAATGACCAGGACTTGGGGAACGGGTCCGGCGCCAGTTCCAGCGGCTTGCGGAAGAGTTTGTCGCCCAGTTCGGGATCGTTTTGCAAGACGGCTATGCGCGCCAAGCCGAAGTAACCGCGGGCTTGCAGCATGCGGTCGTCGGTTTCACGAAGAAGCTGCGCGAACCGCGTCTTCGCCCTTTCGTAGTCTTTCTTGTTGTAAGCAGATTCGGCCTCCTCAAGGGTCTTTTCGGCCGGGCTAGGTTCCGCTTTGGGCGGCGCCGGAACGTGCTTGGCCTTACGGACGGCGCGTGTAGAGGCAAACGTGACGCCGTCGAGCCTGCGGCTTTCCTTTCTCAGATCGATGGCTTCGATCATCTCGGGAAAATACAACCGCATGGCCGCCTCCTGCTTTTCATACAGGGGGAGGCTTTCAGCAAAGAACGGCGTGAGGATGAAACCTTCTTTCAGCGCCTGATCCACTATGGCGGCGCGCGACGCGGCGGGCGCCAGGCGGCTCTCGATGGCCTTTATGAGACATTCGGAGGTAAGCAGCAGGAAGTCCTCCTTGTACGCGTCTTCAAGAGCGGGTGCGCCAGCGGCGAAGTCAATCAGCGATTTCTTCTTGTTAATTTCCTCGTAATGCTTGATCGACAGCGGATCTACGAGGAAGTGCAGGTAGGCGTGGCGGATATCGGCGGTTTGCGGCTCGGCGGAGGGAGTGACGACCACGAAGTATTCGCTGGCGTAACTGCGGATGTGGATCTGATGAGGGGCGCCGAGCAAATCGACGTAAATTTGAAAACGGCGGCCGAAGTAACTCCCACTGCTTCGTAGATAAGCGTTCACCTCCTGCACTGCCGCAGTTACCGGGGCGTGGTAGCGTTCCAGCACTTGCTCGATGGACGGCTGGGCCGCCTTCCAAAGGGCGGGGATGTCCGCTTCGCGGTAAAAGCGGGCCAGCAGTGGAGCGAGCCCCTGCAAAGCTGCGGCGTCAGGGGCGACTTCGTTCATAACGCTGCGGAACTCGAATAGAGGAGGAGCGTTGGTGGATAAGGCGAAGGAGAGATACTGGCCGTATTCCCGCGCCGGATCTTTTTGCCGGTGCGCCGCATAGAAGGCTTTGATCTCTTCTAGGACGGGGATCTTGCGGGCGGCCAGTGTACGGCGCACGTCCAAACGCAGGGGATGATTGCTCGGCGAATCGATGTCGGCATCGTAACCGGCCGCGTTGATGGCGGCCATCACCGTGAAGATGGATTCGCTTGCATCCAGTTGTCCCGGTTGGGCAACGCAAGGGTTGAGGCTCGCGGCCAAGATCAGGCACGCGGCGGCTACAGGTCGGAACGGCAAGGGCGTATTCTAGCTTCCTGCCTTCAGTTTATCGCAGACCGGAGGCGGCTTTGGACCCCGGGCGCAAAATCTGCGACAATGTGAGGGCCGGTGCGGCGCGGCGATCGCGCTGGGAGCGAGTGGTGGAAGTTCCGTCCGCCCGGAGATGGGACCGAGAGAGGGGAGAATGTTCAAGAAGACCATTGTGTTCGCGACAGTGGCCGTGTGTCTGATGGCCGGCAGCGTCATGATGCACCTTGTGTTGCGGAGGCCTGCCATGGCCCCGCCGCCTAAGATCCAGGTGGAACCCACCGCAGAGCGGTTGGCGCGCGGGAAATACTTGTTCGAGGTGGTGGCCGATTGTGCCGGTTGCCATTCCGAGCGCGATTTCAGCAGATTTGGCGGGCCAGTGACGCCGGGCGGATTGGGCAAAGGCATGGTGTTCCCACCCGAGTTGGGCTTTCCGGGCAAAG
>CAYSBM010000353.1:0-4058 GCA_964429095.1 uncultured Solibacteraceae bacterium
GCGCACCATCGCCCGCACCGGCGGGACATTCCTCCACACCAGCCGCACTAACCCGCAGAAACTGAAGAGCTTGCCCGAGCACTTGGAGGGCCAGAGCTTTCCCAAGTCCGAGACCACCAAAAAAGGCGTCACCACGGAGGTATATGACGTTACCTCTGCGGTGCTCAAGAACCTCGAGCAACTCGGCATCGATTACCTGGTGGCCATCGGCGGTGATGATACGCTGAGCTACGCCTCGCGCCTGGACAGGGAGGGCTTCAAGGTTATCGCGGTTCCCAAGCCCATGGACAACGATGTGCAGAACACCGAGTACTGCATCGGGTTCTCGACAGCCATCACACGCGCCTCGGAAGCCATCCAGCGCCAGCGCACCACCGTAGGGTCGCACGAGCGTGTCGGCATCTTCCGGGTCTTCGGCCGAGACGCTGGCCACACCGCCCTTTACACCGCCTATATCACCGGCATCCGCTGCGGCATTCCGGAGTACAAATTCAACCTTGAGCGCATGATTGACCTGCTGATTAAGGACAAGCGGGAGAACCCAAGCAATTACTCGATCGTGGTGCTCAGCGAAGGTGCCGAGTGGGAAGGCTACAAAGTCCGTGAGTACGGTGAGCCGGACGCTTACGGCCACCGCAAGAAGGCCAGCGTGGCTGAGGATTTGGGCGAGGAAATCAAGCGCCGCACCAAGGAAGAGACCGTCATCAGCGACCTCACGTACGAGCTGCGCAGCGGAGCGCCGGATTTTATCGACAAGCTCGTGGCTACCACCTTCGGCAACATGGCTTTCGACAGCATCGTGGAAAATCGTAGCAACCTCATGACCGCCATCGTCGGGGGATGCTTCATGATGATGCCCATCCCGGATCCCAAGCTCGGACCCCGAAATGTGGATGTGGCCACCATGTACGATGTCACCGAGTACCGGCCAAACTACTCGAACAAGCTGGGAATGCCAGTCTTTCTGGCCCGGGTTGGCAAATAAGTGTTCCGGCTCGGCCGGCTATTCAAGTTCGGTACAAAGAGCCGGCGGCAGGCTCTGACGGCGGATCTCCAAAGCGAGATCCGCCGTTCATTTAACGAAGCCGCCAGCGACGAGGAACATTTTCCGTCCACCATCGACCCGCGTATTTACCACGTCAAGCTGCTCGACGGTTTCCTGGGCGAGTTGGACTTGCGGCGGGTGCTGGACGCGGGCTCAGGCAAAGGGCGGTTCGCCCGCATACTAAAACAGCTCCACCCGGCGGCTGATCTCTACTGCCTGGATATCGCCGAGGCTATGTTACGGCGTGTGCCCGGCGGCCTAAACCGCACCGCCGGGTCGTTGACCGCCTTGCCTTTCCGCGGCGCCGCCTTCGATGCCGCCTACGCTATCGAGTCGCTGGAACACGTCGTGGACATCGAGACTGCGGTGGCCGAACTGTGCCGGGTGGTGAGGCCCGGCGGCCGCATCTTTATCATCGACAAGAACGCCGAGCAGTGGGGGCGGCTTCAAACTCCTCATTGGGAAAGATGGTTCCACCGCCGGGAGCTGGAAAAACTGCTTCGGCGCTATTGCCGCCAGGTTTCCAGCCGCCCGGTTTCTTATTGGGAAGATGTGGCCCCTGACGGGCTCTTCCTGGCCTGGCTGGCCGTCAAGTAAGATCAGAGAAGGAGGCCAGGGGATTTTTCGGATGGCCGCAGCCGGGGCAAAGAGGTGGGATTTCGGCCTGTCCCTTTTCATATGACGAATGACAACATAGAATTTCCGTTTCAGGAGACCGTCGAAGCCAAGGGCCACCTGATCGACTCCCACATCATGGAAAAGATCTTCGACGCGGTGGTGGCCGCCAACGGCCGGTTCGAAGTCGAACGTTTCAAGATCGGCCGCACCAACGAAGAGCCATCGTATCTGCGGCTCAAGCTCGAGGCGCCCACGGCCGCCAAAATGCAGGAGATGCTCTCCCACCTGCTGGGTTTGGGCTGCGTTCCGGTGGATGCGAGCGACGCCGAACTCTGCCGGGTCGAGCGCGACCGCTGCGCCCCGGAAAACTTCTACTCCACCACGAACTACCGCACCGAAATACGCCACCATGGCCGCTGGATCACCGTGGAAGACCAGCGCATGGACGCGCTGATCGTTGTGGCTCAGGGGCGCGCCTGGTGCCGGCGCCTGCGGGACATCCGCGCAGGTGACATGGTGGTGGTAAACATGCGCGGCATCCGGGTCATTCCGGAAGCCAAGGAACGCGACCGGCTCTCGCAAGCGTTCTCCTTCATGAGCAGCGGCATTTCGAGTGAACGCCAAGTGGACACCGCCGTGCGCCAGACCGCCGCCCTGGTTCGCCAGGCGCGCGACGCGGGCAAGAAGGTGATTGTGGTGGCGGGGCCCGTGGTGGTTCACACCGGCGGCGCACCGGCTCTGGCCGCGCTCATCCGCGAAGGCTTCATCGACGCCGTGCTCAGTGGGAACGCGCTCGGCGTGCACGACGTCGAAGCCAGCCTCTACGGCACGTCGCTGGGCGTGCGGCTGGCCGACGGCCGCCAGCAGGAGCACGGCCACCGCAACCACATGCGCGCCATCAATGCCATCTACCATGCCGGCGGCGTGGCCCAAGCAGTCGCCCAGGGCAAACTCACCAGCGGCATTCTGTACGAATGCGTGCGCCGCAACGTGCCCTTCGTGCTGGCCGGCAGCCTGCGCGACGACGGCCCGCTGCCGGAAACCATCACCGACATGAACGAAGCCCAGCAGCAGTACGCTGAACAGCTCAAGGGAGCGGGGCTGGTATTATGCCTGGGCTCCATGCTACACTCCATCGCCGTCGGCAACATGCTGCCGAGCTGGGTGAAGATTGTGTGCGTGGACATCAACCCAGCGGTGGCCACCAAAGTGAGCGCCCGCGGCACCGGACAAGCCGTGCGCGTCATCACCGCCGTGGGCCTGGTTCTCGACTTGCTCGCAAAGACGCTGGTTCAAGCATGAAAAAGAAGATCCGAGCCTATACCGAACAGCATGCGCGCGCCGGTGTGGACGCCGCCTTGCCATCTATCGAGGTCTGGGAGAACCAATACCCGGATTACGAGATCGAAATTGAGATGCCGGAGTTCACCTCCGTCTGCCCCAAGACCGGCTTGCCGGATCACGGTACCATCAAGATCCGCTACACGCCGGACAAGTGGTGCCTGGAATTGAAATCGCTCAAAATGTACATGATCGCGTACCGAAACCTGGGCATCTTTCAGGAAAACGCCGTGAACCGCTTCCTGCGCGACATCGTGACGGCAGCCAAACCGGTTTCGGTCACCGTCACCGGCGAGTTCACCCCGCGCGGAGGAGTCTACACGCGCATCACCGCCAGTTGGAGCCGGAGACGTGGCCGCCGCTGATTCAAGACCGGACCGGGAAGCCGAAGAACTAGCCGCCGTGATCCAGGCTATCCAGGAGCGGGTACGCTCGCGCCATCCCGACGGAACCGGTGGGGGCTTCAACATCGCGTTGCCGGATCTAATGGAAGTGGTGCACGCACGGGACGCCGCGCTGGCCAAGGTGGCTGCCATCGGCACGGTGAATCCACGTCCGCCGGGCCCCATGAATTCGCTGATTCAATGGGCCAAACGCCTGATTGCGCGCGCTCTGGACTGGCATGTACGCGACCAGGTGGAATTCAACCGGGGCGTAATGGCTGCCATCGAGGCGCTGCTGACCGCCTTCGACGAAAACAACCGCGCGCTGGCCGCTCTATCCGGCGAGTGCGCCGCCCGGATCGAGGCCGCACGCGCCGCGATGGAATCCGCCTTGGCGGAAACCCGCAAGTCCATAAACGATCTGGCCCGCCAAGCGGCCGCCCTTCAAGATGAGGCTCAGGAACTCAAGGATATCCGCAAGCATTGGGCCGAATGGCGCGCCGAGTGGGAACGGAAGCTCTCCATCAACGAAATCCAGTTCCTGCGCAGCGCCGCCGATTTGCAAACCGGCTTCCAGCACCGCGTGACGCTGATGGAGAACAACTTGCGCGAGCTGGCCAAGACGCAACACGCCGCCTTCGAGCAGGCGCTAAACCGCTCGGCGGAAGAGA
>CAYSBM010000354.1:0-2827 GCA_964429095.1 uncultured Solibacteraceae bacterium
CCCTTACGACAGTTTTCGTGTAGTAACCGGTGTGCGGTTTCATGTCCACCGGCGCACTGGGCTACGAAGCGATTACGGTCACCACGCCGGTGAGCGCAACGATCACCGGGAAGCTCAGGTAAAGCGGGATTCCTTGCGGGAACCAGAACGTTTCAATCAAAACCTGCATGAGCGACAATCCGATGCCGGCGAACGCACCGCAGGCGTAGCCCCAGCCGTTGAGGCGCCACCAATACCATCGCAGAACGTTGGGCACCAGCACGCCCGCGCCCAACGTCCCCATGATCCAAACGAATAACAGATTGATCGACCGGGCGAAGAAGGAGATGCCCAAACCCGCCAGAACCAGCAGTGTGGAGGCCAGGTAACTGGCGCGCACCAGGCGGATGTCGCTTGCGCCTGGATTGAAGTAACGTTTGTAGATGTCCTTTACAAGGTAGCTGGCGCCGGCATTGACACAGGAGCTGAAACTCGCCAGAAACCCACTCAGCAGCGCCGCCACCGCCAGGCCTGCCAGGCCGTGCGGCAGGTAGTTGGCAAGCACCAGCGGCAAGGCGCGCTCCGGGTCCTGGGCGAGCAGCCTGCGGAAATCCGCGCCGCCCGCGCCGAGCAGCGCCAGAACCGCGATGCTCATAGCCATTGGCCAGCGAATGGTATGAATCACGCCCCACAACGCGCCCAGCTTTTGAGCGTCCCGGCCGTTAGGCGCGGCTAGAAAACGCTGAAAGTCGAACAACTGTTCGGGTCCGCTGAGGCACAGCAGGAATCCTTTGGTGAACCAGACCAAAGCTAGCGCGCCGAACAGGGAGTAGCCGGAGCCGTCCGCGTAATCCAGTTTCCAGACCGGCGCCAGCGACCACCATCCGGGAGGCGTTACGGCAGCGAAGCGTTGCGCGTCGAAATGGGAGTAGCCCAGCCATGCTACCAGCAGCGCGCCCGTCGAAAGGATCACCGTCTGGAGCACTTCGACCAGGATCATTCCCTGAAAGCCGCCCAGGATCACGTACACGCCCGTCAGCGTCACTACCACGGCCGCTCCCAGTTGTGGATTCACATCCACGAACACAGAGATGAACTTGCCCATGCCGACAGCGGCAAAGGCCAGAAACGCGGTAACGGTCAACACGGCGTAAACTGTGTAGGCCAGCCGGGCGGCATTTCCGCCGGGCGTGTCACCGAAACGGAAGACCATCCACTCCGAACCGGTCATCACGCCGCTACGGCGGATCCAGCGGCCCATATAAGCCGCAAAAAACACTGAGATGACAAATCCCCAGATCCACTGCACCCACATGCCGCGCAGGCCGAGCACGACAAACAGGCTGACAATCCACATGGTTCCGGTGATGTCGAAGTATGAGGAGGAGCCGGACATGGCTAAAGCCCACCAGGGGAGCCGACGGTTGCCGAGAAAGTACGAATCGATGCTGCGCGAGGCGCGGCGCTTTACGGTTACACCGATCGAGACGATAGTTGCCAGATACACGACAACGATGGCGATGTCGAGCGGGTTGAGGTGCATAGGCGTTCAGAGCGACGCCAGCGGGCTGGGATGGTCCGGCTGGTGGATCCACATGTCGGTACCGGCTCCGAAGTACACCGTACCGTCCAGTCCGATGGTCAGTCCGCCGTGCGCGCGGCCGGAAGTCTCTTCATAGAATTCGGCCTTGTTGCGCCGGGGATCGATCCGCGCCAACTGCCGGGAGAAAATCGCCCACAGCGTGCCGTCGCGGCAGGCGCGTAGGCTCTGGTTGGGAACGCGCGCGGGCTTGTCCAATTCCGCGACCGTGCGCAGCTTGCCGGTGGCGTGGTTGTACTCGCAGAACTGGCGTCCTCTGGCGAAATAGACGCAGCCGTTCACGCACGCCAGGGCGTGAATCCCGGCGCGGGGTTCCAGTTCCAGGTCATAGACGATCTTCTTGGTGCGGGGGTCCCAGACGAAGAAGCGTCCTGTCTTGCTCCTGGGTTTGGCGCCCCCGCCGCCGCCCGGATCGCTGGCCGCATAGACCCACTGCCGGTCTGCGGCTACGGCCACGATCTGCTGATCCGGAATAATGTTCCGGTGTACCTCGATTTGTTCGGTTTCGGGATCAAAGACGCTCAGCGCGCCGCCCAGCATGCCGTAGTTGGGTTGCGTACCAATGTACATCTTGTTGCCGGGGCCCAAATGTATGCCTCCTACGGGCCGGTACTGCGAATCAGGCACATGCAGAATGGTGCGAGGATTGGAGTCTTTCGCTGTGCCTTGATTCCACGGCCGGGACGGGTCAAAGACGGTCAAGATGGCTTTGATATAGGAAATGCTGTAGAGTTTGTTGCGATAAGCAATGGCGTAATAAATTTCGCCGCTGTAATCGGCCACCTGATCGTAGGAATCCAGGCGGGCGGTCTTCGGGTTCCAGGCGAACAGGGTCTGCCCCAACTCCGGTCCGCCGAATATCCGGCCGTCGGAGAAGGTGTTCAACCAGAAAATATTCTGGCCGAGGCCGTCCACCGGAATCCGTTTCCACTCATATCTGGTGGTGCGCGGGCCGATGAGGGTGTAGGATTGCACGCGCAGGTAAAGCGCTTCTCTTGCCTTTGTCAGATAGGTCCGGCCGGTGGCCGGTGGCAGCGGCCCACGATAGAATTCGCTTTGCTTGCCGCTTCCAAGGTCTAGCAGGTACAGCCCTTCGCGGCCTTGCTGGCTTCCCGCGGTTTCGCCGTCATGGCCCTGGCGACGTTCGGCATCCCGCCTCTTTCCAGGGGACTCGTGGAAATCCCGGTGGAGCGGGTCGGGCTTGCCCTGGAAAGGATGGCGGATCATCCGCGGATCGATCCGGGACGC
>CAYSBM010000354.1:2837-4037 GCA_964429095.1 uncultured Solibacteraceae bacterium
GCGCGGCCTTGCTGGTCCAGTAGCAGGGCGTCCGCATAGGGGACGAAAGCACCATTCTCATCGGGCAAGTTGTGAATGCGTGAGAACTTGAGCGTCCGTTGATCGTAGGTAATCAACTTGCCATCGATGCTCTCCGCAATGTAATTGGCGGTCACCACGGGAGCGGAAAAGCCCGGTTTTTGCAAATGTTCGGGAGTCAGCGTCTGAAATGTGCGCGTTTGCGGCAGGTAGGCCACCGTGCGAGCACGTTGAGTGGCGACGCCGCACAGGACTACGCCGGCGGGCGTAGTCTCCAGAGCGCGTAGATAATTCTCTTCCGGCGCGGGTGAACCGACATCTTCCAGTGTGCCTTTGCCAGGCTCGTATCGCACCAACCGGCACCCCGGATAGGTCCCATAGTATATGTCTCCGTTGGGCGCCTGCGCCAGAGAAGCCACGATGAACTCTCTCTTGCGGTACTCTTCGCTCATTTGCGGAAGATCGATCCAGCGCTCCTTGCTTGGGTCGAAACACATCAATGTTCCGCCGTTGTAACTGCCAAGGTAGAGATTGCCGTCCCGGCCTCGCAGAATGCCCCACGAGCCGATGCCCACCGGAATGGTCCAGGACTTGGCCTGGTTTGTGTTCGCATCCAGACGGATCAATTGACCACGTCCTGCGGAGTTGAAAGTGGTGAGATAAAAGACGCGGCCGCCGGCTTCCTCCGGCGCGTTCAGCGCGTTGAACAGCCAGAGATTGGTCGCCATCGGTCCCGCCTTGGCGAACCGGGGCGCAGCGGCCACGGCTTTCAGGATGGAGGACCGCACCCAGGGATCGCGCACTGCCGCCCGGGAGAGCCCGGTCAAAGCGGAGCCCATCGCCGCCATCTGGAAACTACGTCTGGTCAGTCGCATCCTCAACAGCATACCTGATACGCTACGAGTTTCATGCAGGAGCGATTGGACCGAACATGACGCAGGTGCAACTTTCCTTCCCCGACTATGTGGTGGTAGCAGGGTATTTTGTCATCGTCCTGTGGATCGGCCTTTATTTTCGCAATCAAATGGCCGCGGCCAAGGACTATTTCGCCGGCGGCCACCAGATTCCCTGGTGGCTGGCCGGAATTTCGCACTACATGTCCAGCTTCAGCGCTTTTGCCTTTGTCGCTTATGCACAATTGGGCTACACCTACGGTTGGGTGGCGGTGACGTTGTTATGGGC
>CAYSBM010000355.1:0-4034 GCA_964429095.1 uncultured Solibacteraceae bacterium
TGCGTGCGTGATGGTGTAGGTCGGAGCCGGCGCTCCGGCTGGAGCGGGCAAAGACCCCGCCTGTACTTAATAATCCACCAGCCCGGCTTCCGGCGCAAACGGCCCCAAGGTGGCGGTATAGGTACGCCGCCCGGCCAGCTTGGCCGGGCTCGCGTCCCACGTCCTAGCGTTGCGAGCGCGGGTGAGGAGCATCACGCTTTCCGGAGCAACTCCGCCCGGAACCACAATGTACACCCGGACCTTTTCGCCCTTGCCAAGCAGCGTGGGGCGGGTGGGAAGAAAAACGCGCGCCGGCGCGGCGCTATCCGCGCGGATCGCCTCGGCAAACATCCGCTCCACCTCCGGCGGGAGCTGGCCGAGATATTCGGCCAGCGACAGGCGCAGGCGATACAGCGCGAGCCGCACAAACTTGTTCTGCATGCTGGCGAGCGTGCCTAGATCGTTGCGCGTAGCCACGATGCGCTGGAAGTGCAGCATCGCCATACGCACCTGCGGAGCCAGTTGCAACCAGATGGGAACGCCTTGCTGGAGAACCGCCTGGCGCGCTTGGTCCGGCTTGCCCGCCTTTCTCAACTCCCCGGCCTGTTTCAAGACGCCGTGCAACTTGTGGGCCAGCGACCAAGCTTCGGCGTACGGCACCTGAAATTCGATGTGGCGGGCTATGTACTCCAAACGCTCTTTCTCGAAGGCCGAACTGGCCCCATCAGCCAGCGAGCGCAGCGCCGCCGCCACCTGTTTCTGCGACTGCACGGTTTCGGCCGAAGGCTCATAATCCCGCCAGTATTCGAACGCCTCGGAGTAGTCTCCTGAATAGGCGTGGATTTGCGCGTGGCCGTCGGCGCCCAGGCCGGCGAAGCTGGACAGGATCTTGCGGCCGCGATCGGTTTCCTCCAGCGTCGCAGCTAGTTTCGCGGCCCGTTCGCCGGAGGCCTGGCTGCGGGCATAAGCAAGGTAGTATTGCCCAGGCGTGGGCGCGCCGCTCCAGCTACCCCTCGCCTGGTAGCCGGCCGTTATGTCGACAATGCGGTGACGCCAGTGAATACCCATGAATCCCTGGCAACCGAAGCTGTGCGCGCGCTCCAAGTCGCGCTGGAACCGGTGCACGTGAAGCTGGGTTAGCCACATGCCGGGATCGTCCTCCAGCCAGGGGATAGGCCAGCGCTCGCGGCCCTCCAGCTTGCCGAAAACTTCGTTCACCGGATCCCAGCCCAGCGAGTCGCTGAGGCAGGCGAAGATCACCTCTTCCGGCAGGCGCTTGTGAAAGTCCAGGAAATGCCGCGCGACGCCGCCCCATCCGGACACCACCAGGCGTTTGGCGGGTGCGTGCCTGCGAAGGAAATCGTGAGCCTGCAAGAACGGCGTCACCGAAAGCGGGATTCCGGTCTTGCGGCTCTGCCAGTTCATCTCCTCGTCTTCCCACAGCCACACGTAGTCCACCTGTGGATAGGCTTCCAGGAGTTGCGCCAGGCGTGTTTCAAGCAACTTGCGGGCGGTGGCGGACTCGATGTCGAACCGCACGCCCGCCACCGGTTTGTCTATTTTGACCTCGGGCGGCAAGGCGCGGAAGATCTCGTCGGGAATCCGGTAGGGCTCAAACCCGATGCCGGTCCGGATGCCAAGTTTCGCAGCATAGGAGTAAGCGTTGCGAAGCAAGGTGCGGGCCCGTTCGGCAGCTTCCCAGACATCCCGCGCCATGCGCTCGGCGTCGCTGCCAAAGACTTCCGCGTCGTAGAACTGGCCTGCGCCCATGCCGTAGGTCGAGGTGCGCTGCGGAAGATAGCCCCAACGCTGGGTGGCGGTCGTATCCAGGTAGGCAACATGGCCCACGCCGCCGAATTCAAAGGACAAGTACGATTCGGCCCACTGTTTTTCGGTTGTGTAAACGTGCATGCCGAAGGTGTTGAAGCGCATGCGCAGCATGGCTTCGAAGTAGGCGCGGAAATCTTCCTCGTTGTAAACCGTTATGCAGTTCAGAAAGTCCGGCCAGGGCAGCAAACCCCGCACCCGAAAACGTGGCGCCGCCTGCCAGGGTTGATTTTCCTGCGGCAACACCAACGCGGCAGGCCGGTCGAGCGGGTAACTTTCGCCGTCAAAAAGGCTCCCTGGCGCTCAAGGAAGTCGAAAACCGCGTAAAGCAAAGCCTGCGCTGTAGAGGCGATTAGCCGCACGCACTTGCCAGCCCGCGCGATCCGGTAGGATTCCGGCTGGCCGCCAGGCTCGAGCGCGAAACAGAAGCGCAGATCGCTTGCCGTGCCGGAGCCGAACTCGGCCGAGTATCCCAACTTCCGCAATCCGCGCGACAATTCGCACGCGGCAAGGCGGAGTTTGAAGCCTTCTCCCGCCGCCGGCTCGACGTATACGCGTTCAATGCTCTGAGACGGCAACGCCGCCGCTGCGGCGGCTGCCGCCGAAGAAAACAAGAATCCCCGCCGATCTGTCACTCGGCCCTCCTCTGATGATTGCCTTTCACCATTCTTGCAGCGGCGAGAAGTCCGTGTCCGGCCTTTCGTAAGTGTCTGTCCCTACTACGGCGTCAGAAGCCTGCTTCCGCCAGTAGTAATTGCGTCCGGAGGAAACCTTCCAGGTTTCTCCGGTTTCCGGGTCAACGACATCGGTCAGCCCTAGCATGGTATTCGACCACTGCCGGCTGACGTAATCCTGGACGCGCTGTCTTTTCCAATAGCTTTGTTCGAGCATCCGCGAGATTTCGGCGTTGGTGCGGGACACGATCTCCGAGGTTTGGCCTGCAAGGTTGCTTTGCATGGCCGCCCACTGAGGGTTGACTCGCCAGGTGGCCACCATGCGCGCCAGCACCTGACCGCCCAGTTCCACCGCTTCGTCTGCGGCCAGATACCCGTGTAGGTACTGCACGTTCCAGATGGCGGCGCCATAAGCCGAAGTCATTTGTGTTCCCGCGAAGAAGTAGCCCCGGCGCGGTCTGGCGCCCGAACCGCAGACGAAGGCCACCTCTCCGGTCGCCAGCTTGGTTTGCACGGCCCCGAATTGTGAATATATGGAACCCAACCTTGCATCCGCATCCGGCCGGTCGCGGCGTTCGGTAATGCGGACGGTTCCGCAGCCCGGCGCGAATTTATGCTCGACATAGGCGGCGGCGAATTCCGATCCGCGCAGGTAAGACCGCACCAGCATGCTGACGCCATAGCCCGGCGAATACCAGCGTCCTTCGGTGAACCCTGTGGCGGTCAGCATGGGGTTTGGAACGGTGTAAGTGGGTAACTCATGGTCTCCCAGTTGGATTCGGATTTTGCCGTCGGGCGACTCCACCAGCAGGCTCGGGCGCGTATCAACAGCCGCAAAGCGGTAAAGCCCACCGGTCGCCGTCCAGCCGCGCGGCACCTCCAAGGTGAAGGCGCCTTCTTTGGGATCTTGAAATACGCCATATTCCAGAGCCGCCGCGCCGGCCGCCGTAGCCGTTGCGCCCGTATAGCGGAAGCTGCTCAGGATGCGCAACAAGGTAGGTCTTAGAGCTGCGAATTCGCTCTCCGGCGCGGCAATCCCGTACAACATCCCGCTGCGGTCGGCTATGGAACATAGCAGACTGGCCCGTCCCGGCCTCTGATTGGCGTTGTAGGCCAGAGCGGCTGCGGCTTCGTCGGGCCGCTTGCGAACCTGGGAGGCGCGCAGGATACGGGCGCCGGGAAGCGCCTGGTGGAACCGCTGCGGCGCCTGCCCTAGCCAGTCCAGGGCCGTGGCGCGCTGTTTCAGAAAGAAGGGCTGGATGATGACTTGAGCCGTTCCTGCCGGGTCAACCGCCGTAACCAGGCCACCTTCTCCGGCTGTGACCCTCCAGCCGTGTGGCAATTGCAAACTGAAGCCTGAGGCATCCTGGTGCTGTCCCCATACGCCACTGGTTCCAGCCGTTCCGCCGGGTTTGCCACACCGGGTCAAAGCCAACGCCAGGAGTCCGGCAAAAGCCATCGATTGCCGAGTGAACACGAACTGATTGTATCCTCAACAGTAAATTGGCCGCCACCAGATAACTTCTGGCTCTCCAGCCGGACAGAATAAACACG
>CAYSBM010000356.1:0-4026 GCA_964429095.1 uncultured Solibacteraceae bacterium
CGACGTTGGCCACAGCGTCGCCGGGGTTCAAGTACGCCCCGCGCTGCACTGCAAGTTGATAAACCACGCCGTCGATGGGCGTGCGCACTATCGAAAGTTCAATTTTGCGGCGCGCCAGCCGCGCGGCAGCCTCGGCCTCTTTGACGCGCGCTTCCGCGGCCCGGCGGTCCTGCTCCGGCGCCAGGGCGCGGCGTTTGGCTTCGAGCGCCTGGATCTGGGCTTCAGCGCGCCGCAATTGAGCTTCAGCGGCATTCACCTCCTGGCCCGTAGCGGCGTTGCGCTGCCTAAGACGGGCGAGGGTATCGCGTTCCGCCCGGGCGGTGGCCAGGTCCAAGCGCGCCCGTTCGAGAGCGCCGTCGATTTCAGCCAGATCCGCGGGCCGTCCTCCGCGGTTCAGAAGCTCCAACTCGGCTCTAGCTTGGGCCAAGCGCGAGACTGCCGACGCCAGTTCAGCTTCGGCATCCGAGGCGCTCAACTCCACCAGCGGCGCCCCGCGCGCGACCTTGGTTCCGCGCTCGACGAGTACTCTGGCCACCACGCCGCTGCGCTCGGCGCGCACCGCTACCCATTCGACAGGTTCCACCTTGCCATTGGTCACCAGACTGCTCACCAGACGTTCTCGCCTGGCCCTGGCAAACGGCACCTCAGGAGGGGCCGCCTTGCGGGCGAAGGCCACCCAGACCGCGGCGGCGACCAGCACTGCGAGACTTCCAACCACCAACGCCTTTCGCACGCGGTTTCCTCCTTACTTGGGCAGTAGCCCAGCTTCCCCTATTCTGCCAGATGCACCGTCCGGAGGCGCGGTTCTAAACCAAAACATTTCACTTCGCAGTTGTTTTGCGCGAGAATATTCTTGTATGCCGTCCTACCGCTTGTGGAGGCTCAAGGAAACGCAGATTCAGCAGTTCCGCTGGGCTCCGCACACTATCGGGGCCACCAACATCAAGCCCAAGGATTATGAGGAAGGCGAAGTAAGGGCCGCCGAAAGCGCCTACGCACTGTGGGCCAGTTTGAAGAATACCCCGGCGGCGTTGCGCGTGGGCGACGTGCTCGAATCGGAGAGCGGGGAACTGCGCATCTTCAAGTACGTAGGCTTTGAGGAAGCCCGATGGGTGTTGCCGGAGGTGAAATCCGGCCTGGAGGAGCAACCGCTGGCCCTCAGCGCAGCCGAGGCGGCGCCTCCGGTGTCCACTGCTTAGCGGCTCGCCTTGCGAGCCTTCCGGCGGGGCCCGGAAGCCCGGCCTAGTCGAACATCTCCAACTGCCCGGGCCTGGTAGCGGGCTTGGTTTCGCGGCGGCGCAGAGGGCTGCCCACAACGCCCAGCACCTGCACGTCCGTCAGAGCCGCACGAGGAACGAACATGCGCTGGTTGTTTGAATAGGGGTCTGGCGGAGAAATCGTAAGACCGGCGCCTTCCACCAGTAGCAGGTTATTGGCGACCAGCGCCTCGATGGAGTCGCCGTCGCGAAACTGCAAGCGGAGCCAGAGCCCCTCTTTTTTCGGGCGGGTGGCGAACACTTTGCGTTCGGCTGCCGGGTTGTCGGGCAGGAACTCACGCACGAAACAGACCGCCTTGATTTCCCGGTAGGTGATCAAGCTCACCGTGCCGGAGACGGTGAGCACCTGCACCCCTTCCGGTTGAAGATAAGTCTGGAGGTTCACGAAACCACTAACCGTCTCGCGGTCGAAGCGGCGGACCATGACCTTCTTGCTGGTGGAACCTGCCAAATTAGGGTCCTCGCCTACAGTTTCCTTTCAAACATTTTCGCGAGTATTGTATCATTGGCACGATGCCATCTGTGGGCTCGCTGACGGGCGATGTCCAACAATTTCTCGACTTTTGCCGGGTGGAGAAAGGGCTGGCCGCCAACTCGATAGCCGCATATCGCCGAGATCTGGCGCGTTATCAGGAGTTTAGCGAATCCCAACAAACTGCGCTGGCAGACGCCGAACACCTACGCCGTTATTTTGATTCCCTGCATCGGTCGGGACTCAACAGCCGCAGCGTGGCCCGGCACCTCACCACCCTGCGCAATTTCTACCGGTTCCTGCTGGAGCAAGGCCGTATCGGAGAAGATCCCACAGCTCTGCTGACCGCCCCCAAGCAATGGAACAGTCTTCCTAAATACCTGAGTTTAAATGAAATAGAAAAAATTCTGGGAGCTCCTGATTGTAGAACAGCCTCGGGAATCCGGGACCGGGCCATGCTGGAACTGCTCTACGCCACCGGATGCCGGGTGTCCGAGCTTGTTAAGCTGGAAGTCCTTGATCTTGTCCCAGACATTGGTGTGCTGAGAGTGACCGGTAAGGGCAACAAGCAGCGGATTGTGCCGGTGGGGAGGTCCGCCGCTGAGGCGGTGGCGAATTACCTTGCCAGCGCGCGGCCGCGCCTGCTCGGTAGGCGTACAAGCCGTTTCCTTTTCGTAACTTCCCGCGGCGGGCCTATGACCCGCCAAGCTTTCTGGAAGTTGTTGAACGGTTACGGCAAGCGGGTGGGGATTTTCCATGGTCTTACCCCTCACGTTGTCCGGCACACCTTCGCCACCCATTTGTTGGAAGGCGGGGCCGACCTGCGCAGCGTGCATACTATGCTGGGCCACGCCGACATCTCGACCACCCAGGTTTACACGCACGTGATGCAGTCGAGGTTGAAGAAAACGGTAGAACAGCACCACCCCCGGGCCTAAATCAAGGCTGAGGCGGCACCGGGGCGGGAGGATCGTCATGAGCGACTACATGTTCATGCTGGAAAGCCACCTGAGCACCGATCAAAACCGGGTGGCCGCGGAAGTGGTTGCAGCAGCGGGACAAGCGGGAGTGAACCTGTTTCTGGCGGGCGGCGCCATGCGCGACATCTTGGGCGGCTTCCCGGTGCGTGACCTGGACTTCACGGTGGAAGGCAATGCCCTGAAGCTGGCCAAAGCGCTAGCCTCGAAGCCACATGTCCGCATCGTATCGGAAGACGAAGAACGCAGATGCGCGGAACTCATCTTTTTTGGCCAGGTTACGGCACAGATCGCCATGGCGCGCCAGGAACGTCCCGGCAAACCGGGCGCCCGGCCGCATGTGCGCCCAGCGTCCATTTATGACGATCTGCGAGGCCGCGACTTCACCGTCAATGCCATCGCTTTGTCGCTCAACCCCGCCTCACGCGGCTTACTGCTCGACCCTACCAACGGGCTTGCCGACCTCGAACGCAAGGAGTTGCGCGCCGTCCACAACTACGTCTTTTACGACGATCCAGTGCGCATCTTGCGGCTGGTGCGGTTCCGCGTGCGCTTCGGCTTTACAGTGGAGGAGAGAACCCAACAGCAGTACCAGAATGCGCGGGAAGCGGGGGTGGAAGCCAGTATTCCGGCCCGCAGCCTGCACGACGAGTTGTTTCACATGGCCGAGGAGACCAATTCGGCCGATATTGTACGGGCTTTCGAACAGGAAAAGCTACTCACGTTGTTTTCCCCGGCTTTGCAAGGGGTGAAAGTGAACCTTCAGGGATTAGCTAAACTACAGAAAGCACGGCAAATGATACCTTTCGGTGCGGATCTGCGGCTGGACACCCGGGGGTTGTTCCTCCTGGTCCTCGCCGAAAAACTCAGTCCCAAAGAACAGGCCGCATTGACCAAGAACGTGGCCCTGCGTAAGTCCGAAGTGGAGCTGTGGCAGAAACTGCCGCAACGGGCTAAAGCTCTGGAGAGGGAGTTGAAGTCGGCGCGCCTTAAGAAGGCATCTCAAATCTACACCACGCTCCAGAAGGCGGCCGGCGACCAAGTGCTGTATCTGCTGTTATACTCCCCTCACCGGCTGGTACAAGACCGAATACGCAACTACCTGCAAAAATATCTGCCCACAGCCCTGGAAATTTCTGACCGGGAAGTGGCGGCTGCGGGCGCGACGCCCGGCGCAGCGGACTTCGCCAAAGCCAAGCAAGACATGATACTGGCGCGTCTGGACGGCCGTTTGAAAAAGGCTCCCCCGCCGGAACCCGCACCCGAACTCCCCCCTGCTCCGCCGCCAGGGCCATACCGC
>CAYSBM010000357.1:0-4017 GCA_964429095.1 uncultured Solibacteraceae bacterium
CCTGGCCAGAAGCTCCCACTCCGGGCCTCACTCCCGGGCGCTTGAAGAGCACTTGCGGTTATTGGAAGGGCAACTGCGTCAAGCCCAGAAAATGGAGACGCTGGGCCAGTTAGCCGGCGGGATCGCCCATGATTTCAATAACTTACTGACCGTTATCACCGGTTGTGCACAGGTTCTGCTGGAGGAACTGCCTGCCGGCGATCCATTGCGGGTGGAGGCGGAAGAAATCTTTGAAGCCGGCCGCCGCGCCGCCGCCCTCACCCAGCAGTTGCTGCGCTTCAGCCGTAAACAGCCGGCCGAAGCGGCGGTCTTCGAAGTGGACGCCTTGGTGTCCAATCTCGAAGGCATGTTGCGCCGGGTGCTCGGCGAACAGATCGAATTGGAGGTGCGGCTGAATGCGGCGGGGGCCAACATTGAAGCCGACGCCGCGCGCATTGAGCAAGCCGTTATCAATCTGGCAGTGAACGCCCGCGACGCCATGCCGGACGGGGGCGTTCTGCGCGTGGAAACCGGCTTGTCGGTGCGCGGCCAGCCTGCCGGCGCGCCCCGGCGGTTTGTCATGCTGGCGGTCAGCGACACCGGTTGCGGCATGAGCGACCAGGTGCGCGCGCATTTGTTCGAGCCGTTTTTCACCACCAAGGAAGCCGGGCGCGGCACCGGCCTTGGATTGTGGACCGTTTCCAACATCGTGCAGGAATACGGCGGCGAAATCCAGGTTTCGAGCGAGCCTGGCCGCGGCAGCACATTCCATATCTATCTGCCCGAGTGCGATACCCAGCCCGAAAGCGCCACTTGCGCGTCGCCGGCAGGACTCTTGGCCGGGCAGGCTGCCGAGACCGTCTTGCTGGTTGAGGACGAGGTCCGGGTCCGCAAACTGGTTGGCGGCATGTTGGCGCGGCTGGGATACCGCGTTATGACGGCCTCCTGCGGGCGTGAAGCGATTCGCATCGTGCGCGAGAGTCAAGCCCCGGTCCGGATTCTGCTCACGGACGTGGTAATGCCGCAAATGAGCGGCCACGAACTGGCCAAGCGGCTAAGTGCCATGCTCCCCGGTCTGCGCGTGATTTACATGTCCGGCTATGTGCAGGATTCCCAGGTTCACCGGGACGTGCTGGCTTCGGGCGCCCCTTTCTTGCAAAAGCCATTTACGCAGGACGCGCTGGCGCGGTTGTTGCGCTCGGCGATCGACTGCCGCTAACGGCAAATGCCGCGCTTGCTGGAGCGGATGAATTTGACCAAGTGCAACGTGTGTTCGGTAGGAATGTCCTGCTCAATGCGCGCCAGTGCGTCTCCCAGCTTGAGCCCTGAACGGTAAATCAAACGGTAGGCGCTCTCAATGGCCTGCATCTCCTGCGGGCTCAGACCCGCACGCTTGAGTCCCACTTTGTTGATGCCGTTGGGCTCGATGTACAAGCCGGAGTACAGGAAATCGGGCGGGGCGTCCTTGTGCACGCGCACACTGCCACCCACCATGGCCAGCCGCCCGATTCTCGAGAACTGGTGAATGCCAACTCCCCCGCTGATGAAAGCCTGGTCCTCGATTTCGACGTATCCCGCCACCAGCGTGCAACTGGCGATCACCACCTGGTTGCCGATTCTGGCATTGTGCGCGATGTGGCCGGAACTCATGATGTAGTTGCCATCGCCGATTACGGTGGCTGACTCCGGCTTGGTGCCGCGCGAGATGGTCCAATGTTCGCGAATCTTATTGCCGTTGCCGATGCGCAAATAACTGCGCTCTCCCGTGAAAGCTTTGTCGAACGGATCGGTTCCCAACACGGCGCCGGCGCTGATTTCATTGTGATCGCCAATTGTAGTCCAGCGCTTTATGTAGACGTAGGGTTCGATGCGGCAGAAATCGCCGATCGAGACGTCGCTCTCGATCACCACGTAATCTCCGACGACGGTTTGCGCTCCGATGCGCGCGTCGGGATGAATGCGGGCAGTCGGCGCAACTACCGCCGATGGATCAACCGGCATAACCTTGTATCATACAAGCATTGGAAGGAGGCCCTGTGCGAACCCGCGAACTGGCCGAATGGCTGGGCGCCACCTTTGAAGGCGACGGAGAGAAAGAATTGACCGGCGTGGCGCCGCTGGAGACCGCGGGGGCGGCGGATCTTTCTTTTGTCAACTCCCGCAAGGCTCAGCGGCAGGCGGAAGCCAGCGCGGCTGGGTGTTTGATCGTGCCCGCCGACTACGACAACGCCGCTGGACGAACCGTCATACGTGTTCGGGAACCGCGAACGGCATTTGCACGCGCCGTAGCCCTCTTGCACCCCAGGCCGGCCCCTCCTGCCGGCATTCATCCCACCGCAGTCCTGGCGCCGGAGGTGGAAATCGGACCTGATGTGAGCGTTGGGCCGCTGGCCAGCATCGGCGAAGGAACCCGCGTGGGGGCCGGCTGCTCGATCGGCGCGGGCTGCTCGATCGGCCGCCGCGTAACCATCGGCGCGAATTGCGTCTTGCACGCCAACGTCACCATCTACGACGACGTCGACATCGGCGACCGTGTGATCCTGCATTCCGGCTGCGTGATTGGCGCGGACGGTTTTGGCTTCGTCATGGCGGGGGATCACTACGAGAAATTCCCCCAGGTGGGGCGCGTTTCCATTGGCAACGATGTCGAGATCGGCGCCAATTCCTGTGTGGATCGCGCCGCGTTGGGCGTAACCTGGATCGGCGAAGGTTCCAAGCTGGATAATATGGTCCACGTGGCGCACAACTGCCGCATTGGAAAGCATGTGGTGGTGGCGGCGCAGACCGGCTTCTCAGGCGGCGTGGTTGTCGAGGACTACGCCGTCGTGGGCGGGCAGGTAGGCGTGGGCGACAAGGCCCGTATCGAGTCTCGCGCCGTCATCGGCTCCGGCGCGGGCATCCTGAGCTCCAAGGTGGGGCGTGCAGGCCAGGGGAAGTGGGGCCCTCCCGCGCGGCCCCGCCGCGAACATCTGGAGCAGCTCGCCAACCTCGCCCGCCTGCCTGAACTCCGCCGCCAGGTGCTCGAACTGAAGGCCCGTCTGGACAAGCTGGAAAAGCCCTAATTTCCGGGCTGGGCTAAAGAAATTCGATTCGTACCTGCAATTCACCATGCGGTGTGAGACCAGCCTCCACCGCAGCTCCGTGCGCCTCGGCGACACGCCGAACGCTAGCCAGGGCCAATCCCGATCCGCCCGGCGAATGCGGGCTGAAAGGTTCGAACAGCGCTCCCACGCTTTCGGCGTCGTAACCGGGGGCGTGGGTGGACAACTCCAGGCATACTCGCTCCCCGGTTGCGCGAGTCTTCACGAGAACCGTTCCACCGCGCGAGACCTGCTGGAAAAAAGCGATCAAATTGCCCACCATGTGCCGCGCCTGCGCGGCGTCCAAGAGAACCGGCGGCAGTTGCTCGGCCGGCTCGTAGCGCAAACAACAGGCATCCTTATCCGGCCTTTCGGCCAGCTCGGCGCCGATAAGTTCGGCCAGATCCAGTAGTTCCCTGCGGGGTGGAGCGGCTTGGAGATAATGGATGGCGTCGGCGAGAATCCGGTTACACTGATGCACCATTTGTTGAAGCTTGCCGGCCTGCTCCCGGGCCCGCGGCTCTGTGTCTGGCAGAATGATATCCAGATAGTAGGCGATACTCTCAATCGTGCTGAGCGGTTGCCGCAGTTCATGGGCCACCTGGCGCAGCACATCGCAAGCCTGGAAGCGAGGGGCAGCGGCAGAAGTGTCAGGCATCTCAGTGAAGGCCGTTGTCGATTATACCGCCGCGGTGCCGAGAAATTCCGCCTGCAACTGGGGCAAAATGGAGTGAGGCTCCCAGTATGGAAACAAAGCAGGCAACCGGTGGGCGCGAGACTCTGCGCACGCTGCCCGGCGACGATGCGCGGCAGATCATGTGGCGGTATGCGGACCGCTATGACTTGCAGATGGTGGTTCAGGCGGCACGCAGCGTGGCGCGGGGACCCGTGGCGCGTCTGGTGGCCGCCGGTGGGCGCAACAGCCACGATTGGTCTCCGGAAAAGGCCGAATTGTTGA
>CAYSBM010000358.1:0-4011 GCA_964429095.1 uncultured Solibacteraceae bacterium
TGTTTAAATGAGACTGGTTTCCAGGAGGACAACCATGTTGACGGCTGGCTTACTGCTGTTCGCCAACAGTTTTTTCTCCCAGCCCGAACCAGCTCAGCCTGGCCGGGTGGTGGGGCCGGAAATGCGCGGGGATATCATGATGGCCCACAAGAAGTACCGCGAAGCCATTGACGCTTATCGCGAGGCGCCGCAGGATTCCGCCGTGATCGCTAACAAGATCGGGATAGCCTACCACCAGCTCACAGATCTGGGAAACGCCAAGCGTTACTACGAGCGCGCCGTCAAGCTGAACCCCAAATACGCCGAAGCGATCAATAACCTGGGTACGGTGCACTACGCCCGGCGGAGCTCCCGTCGCGCTATCAGCTGCTATAAGAAGGCTTTGTCCATCGCGCCCAACTCGCCCTCGATGTATAGCCACCGCCGCACGGCCTATTTCGCCCGCCGGGACTACAAGCGGGCCGCGGAAGCCTGGACCAAGGCGCTTTCGCTAGATGCGGAAGTGTTCGAGCACCGAAGCTCGCAAGGGGTCCTCTTGCAGGAACGCACCGTCGGCGAGCGCGCCAAGTTCCACTACCATATCGCCAAGCTTTATGCCAAAGCAGGGCTAAACGACCGGGCATTGTTGTATATGCGTAAGTCCATTGAGGAAGGTTTTAAGGAGAAGAAGAAGTTCTTGGAAGATGAGGAATTCGCTGCCCTGCGGGAATTGCCCGAGTTCAAAGAGATCCTGGCGTTGGATCCTCGTATCTAATAGGCTCGCCCAAGCCACGGTGTTGGGAGGCTTGCTGCTGGGTTGCTCGCCTGCCCGGCCTCGGGTGGAAAGAATAGCCGTATTGCCATTTGAAAATCTCTCTGGCGATCCTTCTCTGGATTGGGCGGGCCGGATGGCGGCCGAGTACGTTGTGGATTCACTGGCCGGTTCACGTACGGTTTATGGGGCCGTCTCGGTGTCGAACCCCGCCGCGCGGAGCGTCCGGCCCACGCGCGCCGTCCTCGGCTACTTCTTTGTCGTGAATGGGCGCCTGACGCTGGCGGCTCACCTAGAAGATACAGCCCGGAACCATACGCTGGCCGTATGGCGGTTCGATGGGCCCGCAGAGGCCGGTATAGGAGCTCTGGCGAGGGAATTGGTCAGACGTCTCGACCCGGCGCTTACGCCTGCGGGTCCGCGGAATGAGGAAGCCTGGAAGGCTTATACCAACGCGCTTTCTGCCGCTCCGGTTGCCGCCGCCGCGCATCTTGAGAAGGCGCTGGCCGCGGATCCCGATTTTGCGCTCGCAGTCTTGGCGTTAATCCGGTTACGCGCCGCCATGGGTGACCGCGCGGCGGCCGTCAAGCTGCTGGACGCAGCGCTCTCACGGCGCGCAACATGGAGCCCTATTCACGCTGCCAGGCTGGAGCTGATCGCCGCCTCGCTGGCTCAGGAACCGCGCACGCGCTTCAGCGCCTTGGCGCATCTGGCGTTGCTGATCCCAGCAGATTCGGATCTGGCGCGCGAGGCCGGCGATGCCGCCGTGGCGGCGCACGATCTGGCGGCCGCGCAACAGTGGTACGAACGCGCCTGCCGGATCGAACCCGCCAACGGACTCCTTTGGAACCAGCTTGGTTACGCGCACGCCTACCGCAAGGATCTAAAAGGCGCGGTGGAAGCTCTGGAACGCTATCGCCGTCTGGCGCCCGCAAGCGCCAATCCCCTGGATTCGCTTGGCGACGTCCATTTCTATCTGGGCCGGTTCGCCAGCGCGGAAAAGCATTACCTGGCAGCCCACGGCAAGGATCCCCGTTTTCTTTCCGCCGGAACGTTGTTAAAGGCCGCGCAATGCCGGCTAATGCTAGGCGACGGCGCAGCGGCCGATGCGCTCTTTGAGAAATACGCCGCTGTCAGGAGCCAGGCGCACGATCCGGCGCTCGAGTTCACACGCGCGCAGTGGGAATATCTGCGAGGCAAACGCAGCCAGGCCGTCCAGCGGCTGGAACCTCTGGCGAAGTGGATGCCTCGTGCGATTCTGCAACTGGTCGTCTGGCATCTGGACATGGGGCAGCCTGAAGCGGCCAGAAGGTCGGCTGTAGGTGCCCCCCTCCGCGCATCGGCGCAGGATGCCGAGTTGCTCGCCATCGCCAGGTTCCTGAGCGAGCCTCCCGCCAGCGCAAGCCAGTGGGCCTTGCGAGCCGAGCGAGCGTTTCCCACGCAGGCAGCCGCCAAGAAGTATGCGCTGGCTTATGCTCTCTTGTTTGCCAAAGAATATGCAGCAGCGGCCTTGGTATTGAAAGAAATTGTTCAGCGCTCCGCGCCGGGTTCAACCGACAACGCGGCGGTGCTGTACGGTTGGGCGCTGGTTGAAACCGGAAAGGCGAGCCAGGCGCGGCCATACCTGGAGGTCTTTCCGCTTCCCATGCCCAACGGTTTTTCGCTGTTTGCCTGTTTGAGCTATCCGCGGCAGCTCCATCTGCGCCGTCTCGTCTGAAGCCGGGCTAGCGGCTTAGGCCGTCGTACTGGTGACGGTCGAAGGTGGTGCCCAGGGAAGTGTTATACAAACTGACCAGCCCGAGCCCTTCGCGCAGGTCTTCCTCAAAAGCATGCAGCCTCATGAGCTGTGAGGCCAGCGCCGGTCTGCGCACGCCTTTGGAAGTTTCCAGAAATTTCTGGTAGCCGCCATCCACCAGTTCAGCAATCTCGCCTTGAATTTCAATCCCTGCGCGCAGGATGCCGCCTTCGCCAGCCAACGCGGCGCATCCATCACGCCGGATCAGGGCTCGCCCGCCGTCCCGGCGCTCGACCGTGAAGCCCATGGCCTGAAGCCTGGCCAGACGCTCGTCAAAGGATGGCGTATGCGGCCGCTGTCTGCGAAAGAACATGACTTTCCTCTTATCTATAATGCCAGAGTGTCCTACCTTTTAGCGCTCGATGAAGGCACCACCACCGCGCGCGCCGCACTCTACGACGCGGCGGGCAGGCGGCTGGCTATGGAGGCGGCTCCCATACAGTGTTTCTACCCGCAAGACGGCTGGGTTGAGCAGGACGCATCGGCTATCTGGCACGCTCAACTGGACGCCGCCGCGCGTGTCTTGGCTCTGTCTGGAGTGAAGGCGCGTGAGGTCGCGGCAATCGGCCTCACCAACCAGCGGGAAACCACCATCGTCTGGGAGCGCGCCACAGGCAGGCCCGTGGCTCCGGCTATTGTCTGGCAATGCCGCCGCACCGCCGAAATCTGCCGCAGGCTAGCCGCCAGCCGTGAGGCTGAGCGCATCACGGCGCTGACCGGTCTGGTGGTGGACGCCTACTTTTCCGCCAGCAAGATCCGATGGATCCTCGATCACACGCCCAGCGGCAGTGAGCGGGCACAGGCGGGAGAATTGCTGTTCGGCAACGTGGACGCCTGGTTGATCTGGAATCTCACCGGTGGGCGAGTGCATGCTACCGACCCCACCAACGCCAGCCGCACCATGCTGTTTAACCTGGAAACCGGTGAATGGGACCGGCAACTGCTGGAAATTTTCGGTGTTCCGCAAGCCATGCTGCCGGCCGTGATCCCTTCGTGCGGAGTCTTGGGCGAGTGTGATCCCACCCTGTTCGGCGCGCCGGTTCCGATCGCTGGCGTGGCCGGAGACCAGCAGGCTGCGCTGGTAGGCCAGGCGGCGTTCCAGCCCGGACTGTGCAAAAACACTTACGGCACCGGCTGCTTTGCTCTCATGCATACCGGCGGCCGCGCGCCGCGCTCCCGCAACCGGTTATTGAGCACGAGGGCGGCCTCGGTTTCCCGCCAAGCCCAGTTCGCCATCGAAGGCAGCATCTTCGTCGGAGGAGCTGTTGTGCAGTGGCTGCGCGATCAGTTAGGTCTGGTTGTCACGGCAGAGGAAACCGAGGCTGTGGCCGGCACGGTGCCCGACACGGGCGGAGTCTACCTGGTGCCTGCTTTTGTGGGACTGGGCGCCCCCCACTGGAACCCGGATGCCCGGGGGGTGCTCTGCGGGATCACTCGCTCCAGTTCCAGGGCCCATCTAGTCCGC
>CAYSBM010000359.1:0-3993 GCA_964429095.1 uncultured Solibacteraceae bacterium
ATCCCGTGCTGCTGCAGAACGCGGCCGTGCTTAGCGCGCACTTCCACGCCGCCCACGTCTCCACGCGAGGCAGCGTCGAAATGGTGGCCGAGGCCAAGGCGCGGGGGCTCCGGGTGACCGCTGAAGCCACGCCCCACCACATCGCGTTGTCGGATTCCGCCATGCCAGCTTACGACAGCCATTACAAGATGAAGCCTCCGCTGCGCGCCAGCCAGGACACAGAGGCCGTTATCGAAGGGCTGGTTTCGGGAGCCATCGACGCCATCGCCACCGACCACGCGCCGCACGCCGGCAGCGAGAAGATGCAAGAGTTCGAACGTTGCCCGTTCGGCGTCATTGGTCTGGAGACTGCTCTGGCGGTGGCTCTCGAAGTGCTGGTGCACTCCGGCAAAATGGGGCTGATGCGTTTGGTGGAGCTGATGTCGCTGGGACCGGCGCGGGTGCTGAATCTGGACCGCGGACGGCTGGCTCCGGGCATGGCGGCCGATATCACGGTGTTCGATCCCGACCTTGTTTGGACCTACGATGTCAACCGCAGCTATTCCAAGAGCCGCAATACGCCTTTCGACGGCCGCACGTTTCGCGGCGCGCCCGTCGCAACCATGGTGAATGGCAAGTTTGTTTGGTCGCGAGACCAGGAGAACTGAGATGCCGTATCCGGAATTGGAAGGTCCCAGCCGCCGCCAAGGCGGGATTATCGTTGCGCTGGCCATTTTGATGGCCGTCCTCATCGGCGCCCGCAAGATTGCGTCCCTGGTGATTGACTACCAGTGGTGGAAGGAGATGGACCAGCTTTCCACCTGGTTCAGCATGATGCTATATGGCATAACGCCGGCGCTGGCCGGCTTGGTGCTGGCGTTCATCGTGCTTTGGTGGGTTCACGCCCGTGCGGTGAAGGCCGGCGGCGCCCGGTTGCGTCATGTGCGGTTGTACGCGAAGGTTTCCTCTGCGGGGCTGCTGGTTCTGGCCGGCCTGCTGGCGGCGGCCACCATCGACTCCTGGACCGCCATCCGCTTCTTCGCCGGGCGCCACTTGCCGGCCGAGGCCACCTCATGGCGCGACCCGGTGTTTGCGAATCCGCTGTCATTCTACCTGTTCGATCTGCCGTTCTATTCCCACCTGTTGCGTTACGTATTGGGTCTGGCTTTGCTGAGCGGGATCCTTTACTTTCTCACCTCACGTTTGTGGCAGCTTCGCGAGCACTTTCCTGAGTGGGCCAGGGAAGGCGTTTTTGACTTCCAACAGTTACGCCTGCGGGAGGCATTCCACGGGATTTTTCTGCGGATTTTGGGAGCCATCTTTCTTCTGGCTTTGGCCGTGCGGTTCTTTCTCGACCGGTACTCGATGCTTTACAACGAGCATGGTTTTCTGGCCGGGGTGGACTATGTGAACCAGAACGTCAGCCTGCCGTTGCAGTGGCTGGCTGTGGCCGCTGCGGTTGCAGCCGCTTTATTTCTGGCCCTGGGGAAGACGAAACTCGCCCTGGCCATGGTGGCGCTGATCTTTGTGCGCAATGTTGTGCCGCCGCTTGTGAACGCGGTCTACGTGAAGCCCAACGAGATTTCCCTCCAGCGGCCCTACGTCGAGCGGCACATTGCGGCCACGCGCGCCGCGTACGGGCTCGACCGGCGCATCCGCGAGGTGGATTTTGCCGCCAAGCTCGAGTCCAAAGTGGACCCTTCGCGCCACAAAGCCTTGCTCGATAACGTGCGGCTCTGGGATTGGAGGGCTTTCCACGATACGGTCACTCAAATCCAGGCCATCCGCCCCTACTACGTCTTTGTGGACAGCGACGTGGACCGCTACACCATTGACGGACAGCTCCGCCAGGTGCTGCTCACTCCGCGGGAGTTGGACATTCGCCAGGTGGGCGGGGCCCAAGCGGGCTGGGTGAACTCAAAATTTGTTTATACCCACGGATACGGTCTGGTCATGCCCGAGGCCAACCGCATTACGCCCGAAGGACTGCCGGTATTGTTCATCCAGGATGCGCCTCCCGTGGGCACGAGCTCCAGCCTGAGACTGACACGGCCGGAACTTTACTACGGCGAACAATTGCATGAACCGGTGTTTGTGCGCACCAAGCAGCCTGAATTCAACTACCCGTCCGGAGCCGAAAATGTTCTCAGCCGCTATGAAGGTTTGGGCGGCTTCTCAGGGGCGGCCTTGCCGATCCGCTTGGCGGCGGCTTTGGCGGAGGGGGACGGGAAGATCCTCTTGACGGGCATGTTCACCCCCGACAGCCGGATGGTAATCCGGCGCCGAGTTCGCGACCGGTTAGGGGAACTCGCCCAGTTCATCACCTGGGATGCCGATCCGTATCTGGTGCTGGCTGGCAACGGCCGCATGGTCTGGATGGTGGACGGCTACACAACCTCGCAGGCGCATCCTTACTCCCGCGCCGTTAGCTTGCCGGGTGTAGGAACGGTGAACTACATCCGAAACTCTGTAAAGGCCACTCTGGACGCTTACGACGGTACGGTCCGGCTCTACATTTTTGATCCCACCGACCCCATCATCCAGGCCTACCAACGGCTCTTCCCGCGCCTGCTGGCGCCCGCTTCGGAGATGCCGGCCGATCTGCGCGCCCACGCACGGTATCCGGAAACTCTGTTCCGCGTCCAGGCCGAAGTCTACCGGACCTTCCATATGTTGGATCCCGAGTCCTTCTACAACAAGGAGGATCTCTGGGACGTACCCCGCACCAGCGGCGGGCCGGAAGGCCAGCCCCGCACCATGACGCCCACCTATATTGTGGCCACTGTGCCGGGCGAGGAGAAACCCGAGTTCCTGCTCATCCTCCCGTTCACCCCGCGCAACAAAGACAACTTGATCGGGATGATGGTGGCCCGCTGCGATGGCGAAAATCTGGGTGAATTGCTGGTCTTGAAGCTCTCCAAGCAGGCGTTGATTTATGGACCCATGCAGATCGAGGCCAAGATCAGCCAGGACCAGAATATATCCAAAGACCTGACGCTGTGGAACCAGCAAGGCTCCCAGGTGCTGCGCGGCCAAATGCTGGTGTTGCCCATCGAAAACACCTTCATTTACGTGCAGCCCATCTACATCCAGGCTGCTCAGGCTCGCATGCCGCAGTTGAAAAAAATTGCGCTGGGCATGGGGGATACCGTCATTTACACGGATACTTACGAACAAGCCGTGGCGGAGCTGGCGGGCGTAAAGGTGCGCGCCTTGGCCGGAACAGCCGCTCCACAGGCGCCTGCGGCGGCGCCGCCTGCCGCGACGGCAGATTCCAGGCTGGAAAGCATCCGCCGCCGCTTCCAGCGTTACCGGGATCTGGTTTCGCAAGGCAAGTGGGCTGAGGCGGGCAAAGAACTGGAAGCCGCCGAAGCCGAACTCAGACGCTAGCCCCAGAGGACCGGCACGCTATACTGGTGGGAGCAAGGCGGCTCGCCGCGGTGAATTGCCGTCTTCAAACTGGATCTGCGAGACTCCCGGACATGCACGAGATGAGCGTTATCTGGCTGCGCATGGCGGCGGCACTTTACGCGGTGGGGCTCGTCCACGCCATCCTCACTATTCTGAAGCGCCGTCCCAAGTTGTTCCGGCTGGCGTTTATTACCTTTTGCGGCGGTCTCACTCTGCACTTCGTTTCTATTGTGGAGGAAGCCGCATATACGGGCCATTTTCCGGCCAACAACTTTTACGAGTCCATCTCGCTGTGCGCCTATTTTATCGGGTTGCTTTACTTGCTGATTTATCTGCGGCATCAAATGGAAACCTTGAGCGCGTTCCTGTTTCCGCTGGTGTTTGTGATGACGCTGGTGGGAGCTCTGGGCAGCCCGGTGAGTTCGTGGTCCGATCCTAAAGTGCGGGACGCGTGGCTGCTGATTCATGTCGGCCTGGTGCTGACCGGCTATGCGGCCATGCTGCTGATGGCGGCGGGCTCGGTGGCGTATCTGATGCAGGAGCGGCAGTTGAAGAGCAAACGCAGGCGGCTGCTGCTGGAGCGGTTGCCGCCGCTGGCGGTGT
>CAYSBM010000360.1:0-3959 GCA_964429095.1 uncultured Solibacteraceae bacterium
TAGCAACCCATTCCTACAAGCAAGCCAACCAGGTAACCGTAAGGGAGGGAAGCGGCTAGCACTGCAACCAGGAGCGCAAGGAAAAAATGCGCCTTTTCAGGGGCAAGGTCCCGTACCAAGACCAGTAGGGTGATGGCTTCAAACAACAGCAGGACTCCCAGAAGAGGGAGCGGGAAGACCTGGATTACGGTTTGGAAGCCTGGTCCAAACAACAGCCCCAGACTCACGTACAGCAATCCATAGATGACGACGGAGCCGCCGGTTCGGCCGCCGAAGGTGTAGTGGCCTGCCATACCACCCGATCCGTGGCAGGTTGGAATACCACCTAAGAAAGGGTTGATGAGGTTCATCACGGCATAAGTCCAGCCGATCCGGCGAACGGTGACCCGCCTCTCGGGGAACAGATCTTCGGCGAGTTGGCGGGTGGCAAGCACAGAGTTGGAAATCGACAGCGGAATCTGGGGCAGCGCCAGAACAAGAAAGCCCGTCCAGATATCCGCCATGGCGGGAAGACGCCATGAAGGGAGATGGAAACCGACGGCGTCAAGCAGCGCCATGCCGCGCAGTCTAAACGCGAAGGCGTAGACTGTGCCGAGGGCGATCAAGACCAAGGCGGTGGGGACGCGCCGGCGACCCAGCAGCAGCAGGGCGATTGTGAAACCAGCGGCCGCCAAGAGATACCCCCTGCCGCCGCCTGCTGGAACGAACTCCTTCAGCGCAATGCCCGCTAACTGGAGCCCGAGGCCGCCCTGGATCCCGCGCACCACCGGTTTCGGGACCACCCGGTTAATCCACTCCAGCAACCCGGAAACCGTGAGGATCAGCATGCTGACTCCGACAGCGAGCCCCGCGCCATAAAGGACAGTTCCAGGCAACCTTTGAGCGATTACCAAAGCGGCCATCGCTTTGAGCGGCTGAACCGGCATGGGCATCCGGTAATACAGTCCGGTGGCGATCTGCATCAAGCCAAATATCACTAACACACTTGGGGCGTCCAGGCCTGCGGCGAGAATCATGCCGACGATCAGTGGCAGATCGGTGCCCAAATCGCCGAACGCCCCCGACCACTCGTGGCGGTTGAAGCGCAATTTGGCTTGGGCCACGGGCATGGCAGCCCGTCGTGGAGCGGACTTCAAGAATAAGTGCACCTGTGGTGTAAACATAACATAGTCACGTGGCAGGAGCTTGGCAGATCTACAAAGCAGAAATGGATCTCCGCCATCTCTGGCGGCTACGGGTTTTCCCCACAATTTGCGGCCGTCCTGAGTAACACGGCGCGTGGCTCAGCGTGGGGGGCAATAAGTAGCAGTCACATATTTTGAGAACGCAAAAGTAGCTTTGATCCTGCAAGATAGGCGCGCACGGTTCAGCTACCAAGCAGCGGGCGGGCTAAGCTTAGGCTGCGCGGCGACAGCGCGCAGAAAGGAATTTCTTCAGATGATCAGCCGCAGCTGGGTTTCGGCCCTGGCTTTCTTGGTTGGCGCATGCATGAATACGGGATTCAGCCAGACGCGCGTGGATCTTGGACGGCAGGCAAGGAACGTGGACTTTTCCGCAGCTTCTTCCAGCAAGCCGTTCAAGACGGGGGTTACGTTGCCTGCCACTTGCAGCCAGGGCGAAACCTTTTTCAAGACCGATGCCGTTGCCGGGGAAAACCTGTACTTGTGTGTGGCGGCCAACACCTGGTCGACGGTCAACGCGCCGTCGAGTTGGGCTGTCGCGCGGGTAAATGCGACGCAGTTAGTGATCCCACCGGCGCCGGAGGTGCGGTTCGGAAATGCGACATGCGCGGCGGGAAGTTCCGGCGCCACGTTGACGGTGAGTTCCGGCACGGGCAAAGCGTTCATCTATCTGACGCCGGACTGCACGGTCACGGTTGCTCATAATGTGCTGATGGGCGGCTGCAACGGCTGCGCGTTAATCAACGGCACAAGCTTTCCACCGGGCAGCTTTCCGCTCGCGGAGTGGGAGGTCACGAACGGGCAGTTCGCGGCGGCGGGAACCAACCGCGTGACGCCCTATAGCGTAAGCCCCATCACGGCAGGGACCAATGTGCAAATTGCGACCAGCGGCGGAGTGGCCACCATCAGCGCCCTAACCTCGAACGTGAATCTGCAAGGCAATGCCCTCCTGGTTGAGCTTCCGAATGAAACGGTGAGCGGCACGGAGCAGAACCGTCTGGTAAAGCTGATCAGCGTAGGAGGGACGGCATATGCAGTGCGCGCCGGCGTTTCAGATACGGCAGGAATGATCGGCGTGGCGGTATCGGGAACGGGAACGACAGGGAACTGCCAGATCGCCGTCGGCGGCGCGGCCTGGTGCTATTTCGAGGGCGCCGCAACCGCGGGCAATTACGTTGCTGCGGGAATTACAGAGGGCGGAGCGTGCCGGGATGTGGGGAGCGCTCCGCCCACCAACACACAAGTGATTGGGCGGGTACTGGCCAGCGGCGGCGCAGGGTTGGTGCGCATCCTGGTGGCGCCGCGCTAGGCCAGGATGAAGAGGAATAGGATGGAGAAGTCTGAAATGAGACATATCTTCCGAAAAATGGTTGCTGCGATACTGCTGGCCGCGCCGGCGTTGACGGCTCAGATAGCTGTGTCAAGACAGGCAATACAGGTGTACCGCCGGGCGGAGTTCGGAGACCCGCTGGATGAGGCGGTTGAGATCACGGTAGCAAGCGGCTCGGCGAGCTGGAGCGTTGGGGCGGTGACCGGGACATTGGCGCCCTATATGCAGGTGACGCCCACCAGCGGGACAGCGCCATCGACGCTGAAACTCATCTTCAAGGGTAAAGGCAGCGAAAGTCTGGGGTTAGGAAACCACACCGCGACCATTCCGGTGGTCCAGAGCGGCGGAAATACAGTGAACGTTGTAGTCAACCTGACGACGGTACGCAGAAGAGCGTGGGATACGCTCACGTTCTTGCCGGGGTATGAAGGAGGGGTGGGGTGCACGAAATCGAACCCCGCGTTCCAGGACAACGACGCGTGTCTGCCCACGAACGAACTTCCGGCGGCATGGCCAAATTTCACGATTCCGCCAGTAGGGGGCAGTTATGCCGATCCGCAGTTCGGTGCCAAGATCACGCGGCTGACAGACAACCGCGCGGTGCAATACTCCGGGCGGATGGCGCTGTCGGCCACCAACAAGTACCTACTGGCCGGGCGTGCGGACGGCACGGTGGATGTTTACCGGGTGCCCACCGGGGAACTGGCTTATGCCGCCGTACCGGGCAACCAGAGCTACATACATTGGGACCCCGCAGACGATGACATTTACTACTACCTGGGATGGAATGAAGCTGCGATCCACAAGTACAGACTATCGACCGGGACAAACACGGTCATCGCCAACTATCAGGGCGAACCCTACAACTTCAGCGGCCTGTTGGACGGCGGGACATTCAACATGTCAGAGGACGGCTACATGGCCTTCTGGAATGCTGGGAGGGACAAGGCATGCGTGGCGAAGGTGTGGGGCATGACCATTCAGAATCAGAATGCGCAGACATATTGCTGGGACTTAAACAGCAACGGTTACGGATGGACAGGAATCGACTCCATAACCGTAAGCCAAGTGGACCTGCCTACAGGCAAGCGTTACATTCTGGTGATGGGTTCTCCGAAGGCCAGCTTCTGGTACTTGAAGGACGGCGTAGTAACTTTTTCACACACCGCCCCCACCGCGATGGAAAAGGTGTGGAACGGGCCTGTCGGAGACATCGGTACTCCACATTCAGGGTTTTTCCGGGCTGCGGACGGACAAGTGTACTGGGACTGCGGATGGGTGAGCGATTACTCGGGGAAAGGGTTTCAAGCGGTCTATCGCGTCAGCGCGGGCAAACAAATGGGGTTAGCCGAAGAAGTCGGTGGCGGCCAGAGGCTGAGCCAGTTGATATGCTACGGCTGCTGGGCGGACGGGCACCACGGATGCTCGAACCGGCTGGGGGGCTGCGT
>CAYSBM010000361.1:0-3955 GCA_964429095.1 uncultured Solibacteraceae bacterium
GTGCCGGTGGCCGTGACCGCGCCCTGCGGGAAGCTCTTGCCGATGGTGCCCCGGTTGGTTCCCAGTGGGGATATTGTCTTCTCACCACGGTCCGCCTCAATCTTGCGGCCGGGCGCTACCTCCAGCTTGTCACCACTGTTTCCGCCGCAGGGAGACCCAGGCCGGAAAGATCACCGGGTTTTCCAGCCATACCAACATCCACTGCATCATTTCCTCTTTCATGCGGCGTTTTCCTTGTTCCTGGCCGGCCCTTTGCGCCACCCAGCGGGCGTGCTGGCGGGCTTCGATCACCAACTGCCGGCACTGGCGCGCCGTGGCACGGTCTGAGCCGGCGTACAGTTCCGCCAGGGCGGTGAGCGTGCGTTCCAGTTCGTCAAAATCGGACTGGCGCACGCCTTCCACCAGCGGCGCCAGACGTACGCCGGATTGCCGCAGGAGTTTGCGTAAGTAGGAGTCAGTGATGGGGGTGAGAAGCTTTTTTAGTTCCGCCCACTCGGCCTGACCCACCACCGGAGGGCGCGCTGCCTCGAGGTATTCGCGCAGGCGCTGGTGCTTGGGTGGCATGGTTATTCGTATGGCGGTATTTTGCCACGGCTTGCTGGTGCGATTCCAGCGTCTCGGAAAAGCGGTGCGCGCCGGAGGACCCGGGCAGCGCAACAAAGTAGAGGTACTTTGTTTCGGCTGGATGCAGCGCCGCACGCAAAGCTGCCATGCCAGGGTTGGCGATGGGGCCGGGCGGCAGGCCGGGGTTGACATAGGTGTTATACGGATGCCGGCGGTCCAGGTCCGACCGGTAGATGGCGCCGCGGTAGCGGCCTTCCGACAGTGCGGCGTAAATTACCGTTGGATCGCATTGCAACGGCATACCCAGGCGAAGCCGGTTCAGGTACACGCTGGCGATAAGGGGAAGCTCGCCGGGTACAGCCGATTCTTTTTCGATCAGGCTCGCCAGCGTCACAATCTTGTGCACGTCGCCATCACCGCCTGCCTCGCGCCAGGCGCGGCGGAAGCGCGCGGTCATTTCAGCGCACAGCTGCGCAGCGGTTGAGTGGCGCGTGACGCGGTAAACGGCGGGGAACAGATACCCTTCCAGAGTGCGCGCCTCCGGGGCCAGATCGCGGATGAGCGACGGGTCGGCCGTGGCTGCCAGAACCCCCTCGGCGGCGCTGGTCCCCAGGCGGCTGAGGGAGGCAGCGATGTCGTACATGTTGCTGCCCTCGGGCACCACGAGTTCATAGTAGAAAACATCCCCGCGGGCCAACCGGTCATATACCTCCCACACCGAGGCGGGACGAGTGAAATGATACTCGCCAGCTAGCAACCGGGCGCGCGGCCGCAAGGCGCGGGCGGCGAGAAACTGCCAGCGGAACCTGATTACACCCTGCCTGGCAAGCAGTTCAGCTACCTGGCGCGCCCCAGTCCCTCGGGGCAGGTCAACGAAGGCTTCTCCAGAGAAGGCGGCATACGGCAGGCTCAGGCTGGCCAAGCCGGCCAGTACGGCCACCGCCAGCAGGATGGCGGCGCCGGTTAACAGCTTGCGGGCGCTCATGCGCCCGGATCCTGAGGGCCGGGGCCGCTGGAGTGCGCCGCCAGATAGCTTTCCAGTAGTAGCACGGCGGCCAATCGGTCCACCGCTCGCGCGCGCTTTTCGATACTGATGCCGCTGGAGCGCAGCACGCGTCCGGCTTCAACCGAGGTGAGGCGTTCGTCCCACAACCGCACCGGCATGCCGGTATAGTCCTGGAGGCGCCGGGCGAAATCGCGGACCCAGGCCGACTGCCGGCCTTCCTCTCCGCTCATGTGCAGGGGATTGCCAAGGACCACCAGCGAAACGCCATGGGAGCGGATCAATTCGGCCAGCCTCGCCAGATCCTGCCGGATATTGGTGCGTACGATGGTTTCGATCCCCTGTGCGGTGAGGCCCAGCGGATCGCTTAAGGCCGCGCCGATGCGCCGCGCGCCTAGATCAAGCGCCAGAATTCTTCCTCCAGTTGTTGATTCACGCTGCTGCACGGGTGTGAATTTCATTATAGGGCGCTTCGTGCTAGAGTAGCGGTTAGCCCGCGTCCACGACCAGAGGGAGAGAGTGTGGCCGTCGTTTCGCGCGCCAAGCAAATCCGCAAACCCCGCAGCTTCAGCGCCCTGGTGATCGGATTCAGCGGCATTACGGCGCTGTTGTATTTCGGGCAGTCGTTCTTTATTACGCTGCTTGCGAGCACGGTGATCGCGCTGATTCTGGAGCCCTTTGTGGATCTGCTGGTGCAGGCGCGGCTGCCCCGCACCCTGGCCAGTTTTCTGGTTTGCAGCGTTTCGTTGCTGCTGCTTTATCTGGCCGGTTTGGGCTTTTACAGCCAGGCCAGCGGGCTCATCGAAGACCTGCCCAACTACAGTCAGAAGATTCACGAAATCTCCAACGCCTTGATGACCAAGCTGGAAGCCATGGAGCGGGCGGCTCACGAGTTGCTGGCGCCGCAACGGTTGCGGGAGCAACAAAGAATGCGGCAGCAGGGCCAGGAATCGAAGAGCCAGCCCGCCAAGGGGAAGCGCCGCACCGCCGAACCCCTGAACCTTCCAGAACCGCCCCCCTTGTTTGAGGCCGTACCGGTGCCGGAGGTGCGAATCCGGCCTGAGCGCAGCCCCATTGTGGACTACATCTATACACACGCGCGGGCGTTTTATCAAGCGGCTCTGATGGCCAGTTTCGTGCCCTTTCTGGTGTATTTCATGCTGAGCTGGCGCGATCACCTCTACCGCGGTTTTCTGCGCCTGTTTCATGAGCAGGAGCGGCTGGCCGCAGGGCGAAGCATGCAAGGCATCGCTACCATGGTGCGTGCGTTCGTCGCCGGAAATTTCTTGCTGGGTTTACTGCTGGCGCTGGTCAGTTCGTTGCTTTTCTGGATTCTGCGTCTGCCGTACTTCCTGCTGGTGGGACCGCTGAGCGGTTTTTTGAGCTTGATTCCCTACATTGGACTGCCGCTGGCGCTGGGGCCGCCCGTGTTTGCAGCGCTGACCTCTTACACCAGCTTGACGGCATACATGATTCTGGTCACGGTGGTCTCTTTTCTGCACGTGCTGGCTTTGAATCTGTTTTATCCCAAAGTAGTGGGGTCGCGGGTGCATCTGAACCCGCTTGTGGTCACTGTGGCGTTGATGTTCTGGGCCACGCTGTGGGGCGCGGCAGGGCTCATGCTGGCCATTCCCATCACCGCCGCCATCAAAGCGGTGTGCGACAACGTGGAAAGCCTTCAGCCATATGGCAAACTGTTGGGGGACTGATGGCGCCAGCAGAGCGGCGGCAGTGAAACGATAAGGGAGGATCCCCGGTGAGCAAGTCCTTTTGGGCGTTTCTGCTAGTGGGAATAGCCGCCGCCGGCTTACTGGTGGCGGTGCTGCTGTATTGGAACCGAGGGGCGCACCTGGAGTTGAAAGGCTCGATATTGAAGGTGCGCACTCTGGCCACGGACCCCGCCTCCACGGTGGTGATCGCCGATTTCCGGTTCGTAAACCGGGCGGACTACCCCTTCGTGGTGCGCAAAGTGGAAGTGTGGCTGGAGGACGCCGCCGGGCAGGCCATGGAAGGCATGAGCGTCTCCGATCTGGATGCCAAACGCCTGTTTGAATACTACCCGGCGCTGGGTCAAAAATACAACCCGTCGCTGCTGATGCACGAAAAGATCGCGCCGCGAGCCTCGCTGGACCGCATGGTCGCCGCGCAATTCAAACTCCGCGAGGACCAAGTGGAGGCGCGGAGAGGTTTACGGATCCGCATCGAAGATGTGGATGGCGCGGTGTCCGAGTTGACCGAGTCTGCTGTGGCGAACCGCCACTCCTCGCAACGCTGAAACAGCGCACAAAGATGCCTCCGTCAGGCGGCATCGCAGAGTTTTCGGAAGTACCCGCACAATTCCACACGGCTCGTTTCGGGCACCGCCGGGGGATGGCTGCGCACGCGCTG
>CAYSBM010000362.1:0-3953 GCA_964429095.1 uncultured Solibacteraceae bacterium
CTCTGAAGGCACTCGTGGATGAGGGAGCCGAAGTGCAGGTTCCGGTCGCGCTGGAGAGGGACGAGCTGCTGGAGGTAGCGCCAGTCCACCGCCTTGCGGCAGTTCCGGAATAGCGACCACATGGAGTAGGTGGAAACCATCGGCGCCGCGCTCATCGGCCGCCTCCCCGCGACACGAGGGTCGCCGGCGTGATTCCCGCGTCAATGAACGCGCGCCGGATCTCGGCGATCCACTGGTAAATCCGCGAGCGTGACTTGCCGGTTTCGCGGCAGATCTCCCGCACGCTCATCTCGGTCAACTGGCGGGCCAGTGTTTGAAGGTGAAGGGGCAGGCGCTCGATCACCGCCTGGACGTCGAGGCGAACATCGAGTTCCGTGTCCGGCCTGCTGACTGCGGCAGCCTCAAGTTTGCCGGCCTCCGTCTCGGGCTCTCGATGCGCGCTCGCCCGGCGGCCGCGCACCGCGAGTTTCGCCGCTTCGTTCCGGACGACGCCGAAAATGAATCCGCGCATGTCGCCGCGTTCGGAATCGAATTGCGGAAGGCGCTCCAGGCAATCCAGCAGCAGGTCCTGGCGCAGATCTTCCCAGTCGTCGCGGGTGTATCCGTATCGGCCGACCATGCGGCTTGCGCGGATTCCGGCCTGCTCCATCGCGAAGGGGTCGAGGACGGAGGTCAGGGCGGCGCTCATGCGTCCACCTCCGCGGGCGAGGCCTCGACCACCATGCGGAAAGGCAGACCGTGCCGCACTTCAATGCACTCGATGGTTCCGTCACCCAGGCGGGCGAGCTGATCGAAGAACCGCACGACCTGCTCCAGCAACTGGAACTGCTCCAGACTGCGTTCCGGGCGTGGACCGTCGTCGCGGTCCAGCTTGAGTTCAACCAGGACACGAGGCGCCGGATTGAATCGGGGCTCGCCGTTCCGGATCTCCAGTTCCTCGATGCGGCCGAAGTTGATCGTCTGGAACAGGCGCACCAGGCGCTGTTGAGGAGCGGAGAGGTCCTGTAGGCAGGTCGTATCCGGCTCCCTGTGTCTCCGAACGGACCGGGCCTTGTTTTCGGCAGGGTGTTCAGTGATTGGCAGCGGTACGTGCCTTTCGTTCGCCGCTGCCCTACCGGTGATTGATTACCGGCGCGAGGTCCACCGAGCTTTCGCTGCTGGCGATCGAGACGGGATCTGGCTGAAAAATCGGGGAGATACTCTATCGGTTAAATTGCATTAATCATCCATTAAAGAGCCTGAATGTGCTGGTAATCGATCACCGGGCAGGCTGTTGTGCGGCTGCTCTGGACTCGCAAGCCCAATTGGACGTAACCTACAGGCTAACAGTCGGTTAGCGGTCTGCGCGCATTGGGCGTCTGGATGTCGCCGCAGCCACGAAAAACTCGATTTCCTGAAGCATCAATAAGTTACCTGAAAGTCTCTTTTCCCTTTTTGTTCGCCATGATACGATTCGTGTTGGACATCGCACAAGACAATTCAAAGGGGCCGCGCCAGTCCCCAATTTCCCCTCGGGCGCCGCACCAGGAGGGGATGGTTGTGCCTTGGTCCGGTTCGCAGGATTCGGCGGGGCCCCACCTTTATCGAGGTCTCGAATGGTGCCGCGACATACGCCGAAGCTGGTTCTGCGGCAGGCACCGAACTGCCTGCTGCGACGATATTTCGATTCCAAGGGTCTGCTGGGTCACATTCCGTGGGACAGCTTGAAGGAGACCAGGATCGAGCCGATCCATCAGGCCATCCTGGAGTTGCCCGAGGCCACCCGGCGCGAGATCGGCCGCGACTTCCGCGCGGCCAGCGATCTGGCATCGCCGCGCGGTTCCGTCCTCCTCATCCGGCTGGCGCGTGAGCAGGGCGTGGATTTGACCGGACCGCAGTGGCGCAGCTCAAACGGATACGCACGCGCTTTTACGGTGCTCCTCGACCACCCTGCGATTTTCGAAGAAGCCCGCAACGTCGTGCGGTGGGAGTTCCTGCCGCGGAGCTCGATGGACAAACGCAACGGGCTGCCGCCAATGCCGCCCGATACCTCGCCGGAGGCTTTGGCCCGCTTCGCAGCCGCCATTTCCGAGTACTACCTGAAGGAGCAGGACCGCGGTGAGCACTGCCAGGTCGAACACTTCCGCCGGAACGGCCACCTCCATTACTTCTTCGCCTACCCTTCCGATTACCTCCGGACCATGCTCGGTTACGAAGACGACGGCGAACTGGCGCGCAAGGATTGGAAGCCGGCATTCGAAGTGGTGACGGCCTTCGATGAACGCTGCGGCACGGTGGAACTCTGCGCGGAAGGCGGCCGCAAGGTGCGCTCGGATCTGGCGGCGCGATTCGCGCGCTCGATCCTGCAAGTTGACCAGGTCCCCGAGGTGCTGCCGGAAGCGCAGTACAATCTTCAGGCTCTGCTGGACCGCAACTTCTCATTCCCCACGCTGCCGGAAGAAAACATCGATCTGGTCCGTACGAAAATGCTCCGCGTTCGCTGGCCCGGCAGAACGAAACGGTCGGTCGCGTTCGATGTCGACGGCAGGGACATTCACGCCAGCGTGCACGATCTCATCGACGAGGTACTGGAGGGATCGACGGTCAGCCGGGACAAGTTGCTTGTGACGGAAGCCGGCATCCAGGCGGTCTTCTCGTGGCCGGACCGGCGGAGCCGCAGCATCAGCTTTCATCTCTCATGGCCATCCACCTGCAGCCTCGAGGACAGTCCCGAGGAGTTGATTCTCAAAGGATGTCTCAAGCGTTGGGGCATCGAGACCAGTGAATCCTGAACTCCAGTCGCTGTGGTGCCGGGCGGAGCACGCTGAGCCCGTGCTCGCCGCCGACGAATTGAAGAGCTGGCCGGCGGGCCTGCGCGACAGACTCGTCGTTCTGGGGCTGCTGCGGGAAGCCGAAGCGGCGACGAGTGTGATGTGCTGCTCGTGCTCCCATCCGCACCCGGCAGCGGTTTTCTACCCGCATGAGGATCACCTCGGGCGCACGCGGCCTCACATCCTGTGCCCGGAGGACGGGCTGCTCAGAGTCGATTTCGACGATATGCGCCAGTGGCTGGTGGACCGCCAGGCACTGGCGCGGGCCCTGACGCAGTCGCTGGAACTGACAGGGTACTTCGAACAGCTTGTTCCCGACCGGGTGTGGGCGCTCGGCCGGCGCCATATGGCTGGCCGGTTCCGCGAATTCTTTCTGCTCTGCGGCGCCAACTGCCCCGACGCCCGGATGCTGTCCGGAGTGCGGCGCATTCTCGACGCCCACGCGCCGGTGGTACTTGTGCCGGACGCGTTGCCTCGGGGCCAGGAGTGGGCGACAGCCGGCGTCACCGTGCTGCGGCTCGCGCAGGTCGCCTGCGTCGAGTCCGGCAAACTGGCCGTGGACACCGCCTTCATCGAGGATGTCCTTTGCAAGGATGCGCCGCGGCCGGCGGCGGCCCGCACGGTCGTATTTCCTACACCGGCGGGCGCGACATGGCCGGAAGTGCGGATCGTGATCGGCGAGCTGTCGCTCAAGGCCGAGGCGCGCGCCGTTCGCCGGGAGCACGACTTCAAGCAGTTGGGCTTCGCCAACAATCGGCGCGGCGGATCGGTCCCCAATGCCAAGTGGGAGTTCCTGCGCCTGCTCGCCCGCTACGGCGGCGTCTTGAGCTTCGACGAATCACGGCTGACCCGTGCCCAGCGCGACAATCTCAAAAACTACGTCAAGGACGCTCGCGCCTGGCTGCAAGCGTTCTTCGGCCTCGACGAGGACGATCCCGTACCGGCCCGGAAGGAATTGCGGCGATATGAATGCCGGTTCCAACTGGCGCCGGAGGAGGGCGTCAGATTTCCGACACCGGCTGGCGCGACGTGGGATCATGTTTCGATCCGTGAGACGGCGCAGGGCACAATCAGGATCTCGGTGGACGCCATGCGCGTGAGAAGCGCCGCCAGGTATGGCTCCGGCCGGCGGGAAACGGAAGC
>CAYSBM010000363.1:0-3952 GCA_964429095.1 uncultured Solibacteraceae bacterium
AGCGCCGCAGGAGGGATTGGGACCTTGTAGTTTGCGACGTAGCCCACAAGATGTCGGCCACGTATTTCGGCGGCGAGGTGAAATACACGAAACGCTACCGGCTGGGGCAACTCCTGGGTGGCCTTACCCGCCACCTGCTGCTGATGACAGCAACACCGCATAATGGCAAGCCGGAAGACTTCCAGTTATTTCTGGCGCTGCTTGATGGCGACCGCTTCGAAGGCCGGTTTCGCGATGGTGTCCATTCTGTCGATGCATCCGATTTGATGCGGCGCCTCGTGAAGGAACAGCTCCTGAAATTCGATGGAAGGCCGCTATTCCCGGAACGGCGTGCCTATACCGTGAGTTACAAGCTGTCGGATGCGGAAGCCGCGCTCTACAAGAGCGTCACCGATTACGTGCGCGAAGAGTTCAATCGTGCCGATGCGCTCGAAAGCGAGGGACGGAAAGGCACGGTCGGATTCGCGCTGACGATACTTCAGCGCCGCCTGGCGTCATCCCCAGAGGCGATCTATCAATCCCTGCGCCGCCGCCGGGAGCGTCTGGACCGCCGGCTGCAGGAGCAGCAGATCCTCAAGCGTGGTGCAGCCGTTCAGGATGAAGTCTTTGAGACCATCCCTGCCCTTACGGAAGAAGATCTCGACGAACTCGACGACGCGCCGGATTCCGAAATCGAACAGACCGAGGAAACGGTGGTCGATCAGGCAACGGCCGCCAGGACCATCGCCGAGCTCGAAGCCGAAATCGCCATTTTGCAGAATTTGGAGAACCTGGCGCTGAAAGTACGGCGCAGCGGGACGGACAAGAAATGGGAAGAGCTGTCCGCGCTTCTCCAGAACCAGGCAGAAATGTTCGATGCGCACGGCCACCGGCGCAAGCTGGTGCTGTTCACCGAACATCGGGACACGCTCAACTACCTTGCCGAGAAGCTGCGCGCCCTGCTGGGTACGCCCGAGTCGGTCGTCACGATCCACGGTGGAATGGGACGCGAAGAACGGACCAAGGCGCGGGAAGCCTTCACGCAGGACAAGGACGTTCTCATCCTGCTCGCCACTGATGCTGCCGGCGAGGGCATCAATCTCCAGCGCGCTCACCTGATGGTGAACTACGACCTCCCCTGGAACCCCAACCGGCTGGAGCAGCGCTTTGGCCGCATCCACCGCATCGGCCAGACCGAAGTTTGTCACCTCTGGAACCTGCTTGCAGAGGAGACGCGCGAAGGCGATGTCTACAAGCGGCTCCTGGAGAAGATCGAGCAGGAGCGGGAAGCGCTCGGTGGCGGCGTGTTCGACATCCTCGGCCAGCTCTTCCGTGAGCAGCGCCTTCGCGATCTCCTCATCGAAGCCATCCGCTACGGCGACCGGCCCGAGGTGAGGGCCAGACTCCACCAGATCGTTGACAACCTGACGGACCGGCAACGCTGCCAGGAGCTTCTCGAAGAACGCGCGCTGGCCAAGGACAGCATGGATGCCTCCCAGGTGCGGAAGATCCGGGAGGACATGGAACGCGCCGAGGCGCGCCGGCTTCAGCCGCACTTCATTGAGTCATTCTTCCTGGAGGCTTTCCGCACTCTGGGCGGGTCCATTAGAGAACGCGAGCCGCGCCGGTACGAAATTCTGCACGTGCCGGCCCTGATTCGCCAGCGCGACCGGCTGATCGGAACCGGAGAGCCCGTGCTCGCCAAATACGAGCGAATCACGTTCGAAAAGTCTCTGCGTGCGGTTCCCGGCCTGCCGCTGGCGACCTTCGTTTGTCCCGGCCAGCCCCTGCTCGAAGCAACCATCGATCTGATCCTGGAGCGCAACCGGGACCTGCTCAAGCGCGGCACGGTGCTGGTAGACCCTGCCGATGCGGGCGAATCCGTACGCGCCCTGTTCTATCTGGAGCACACGATCCAGGACGGCCGAACCGACAAAGCAGGCAACCGGCGCATCATTTCCCGGCAGCTTCAATTCGTCGAACTGGACGCATCGGGTGCAACCCGGAACGCGGGCTATGCGCCGTACCTCGACTATCGGCCGCCAACGCCCGAAGAGCTTGCGCTTCTATCCGCGACGCTCGAAGCACAGGCGTGGCTGAAGGGCGATCTGGAATCGCGAGCCATCGAGCATGCCATCACATCGTTGGTGCCGAAGCACCTCGAAGAAGTCCGCTCGCGGCGAGAGGAGCTCGTTACACGCACCATGGCGGCCGTTAAGGACCGGCTCACCAAAGAGATTAACTACTGGGACCACCGCGCCAACCAACTGAAGGACCAGGAACTCGCCGGCAAGGTCAACGCCCGGATCAACTCCGGGAAGGCCCGCCAGCGCGCCGACGAGCTTCAGGCCCGCCTCCAAAAGCGCATGGCGGAGCTCGAACAGGAGCGGCAAATCTCGCCGTTACCACCGGTTGCAATTGGCGGCGCGTTAGTGGTTCCAGCCGGCCTGCTGCTGAAATTGCATCCTGCGTTGCCGCTATCCGTCGATGGGCAGGACGCGGAGAACCGCCGGAAGATCGAGCTCACGGCCATACAGATGGTGATGGAAACGGAAAGACGTTCGGGCTACGACCCGCGTGATGTCAGCCTCGAAAAGTGCGGCTACGATATCGAGTCCCGCATTCCCGGCTCCGGGCGCTTGCGTTTCATCGAGGTAAAAGGCCGGGCCGCCGGCGCAGACACGGTCACGGTCACGCGAAACGAGATTCTGACGGGCCTGAACAAGCCTGAGGATTTCATCCTTGCCGTGGCCCTGATCGATGGTGACCGGAAAGAACTGCGCTACGTTCGGAAACCCTTCCAGCGAGATCCGGACTTCGGCGTGGAGAGTGTGAACTACAATCTGGCGGAGCTCCTGAGCCGCGGGGAGGTGCCCGCATGACCGATTCGTCCGCCGAACGCAGCAACTGGCAACTGCAGGTCAATCGCTCCGAACTGGCACGTGCGCTAGGAACTCTGGGGCGCACCGGGCGTGCCGTCGCCAATGCCCAGGCGATCCTCACCTTTGATGGCGGCGCACTGAATCTGGACCTCGCCGGCGGTGTGGCTCAGATCCCTGCTGTTGGCAAATGGCCGAAAGAAGTGCGCCTGCCTGGCGATGCGCTCGAGCGGTTAGCCAAGGTTCTTCCCGACGAGGACCCCCTTCCGCTTCGAATCGTTGGCGGTCGGTTCTTCGCGGCCCGGTTTTCGATCGCATGCGAAATCAGGGACTCTTCACATCCGACGCCTGTCCGGGAATTGCTTCCGCCAGACGCTGATCTCTTCGATATCCTTCTGGTGCGATCACGCTGTTCGGACCACGAGATCGATGCGGCTGGGGCCACCAGGCTCGTTTCCGACGCCGAGAAGCGGCTTGACGATCTATGCGCAAAAGCAGCCGCGCTCTTGAGGATGTACCGCATAACAGCGACAGATCTTCGCGCCATCTGTAACCGGCACATTGAAGATGGTATTTGTCAGTTCCGGGAATCCGACCGCACCACGATCCGTCAGATCGCGAGCGTGTGGGCGTTGCTTGCGCCGCTTGGGGTCGAGCCAGCGGAGATAAAGGAATTGATGGATTCTCGGCTGAAAAACGCGTGGAGGATTGTGAAATGACGGGACCCCAATGTTCGGTCACGACCCTGACAGATGCAGACCTGATCGGATTGGTAAGCTGCGTCAGGCGCCGCCTGGTGGTAATTGCTCCTGGCCTTTCCTTACCCGTGGCGAACGCGGTGATCGACACGTGGCAGCGACTCGGTGCACAAGCCGTCCAGGTAGTTCTGGACCCCGATCCCGAGGTCTGCCGCATGGGATACGGAGATTTCGCGGCGTTGAAGGCGCTGCAAGAGACCGCGGAAGCTTTGGGCACCAGAATCCACCAGCAGCCAGGGTTGCGAATTGGTGTGGTCGTCACAGACGAAACCACTGCGATATTCTCTCCTACGCCACTGTTGATCGAGGCCGGTGGAAAGCCAGGTGAGAAACCAA
>CAYSBM010000364.1:0-3942 GCA_964429095.1 uncultured Solibacteraceae bacterium
AGAGTGCACGACAACCGCACGCGCGCCTGGTGGCTGGAAGTCGCCGGCGCCGGAACAAGCCAGCTCAAGGGCAAGTTCGTCGGCGCGCCGGGTGGCGATTGCGATGTCATTCAGGACCTGGTCATCCGTGATGGCGAACTGAGTTTCAGCTTCACGCGCGGCTACATCCGGATGCCGGGCCAAGAGAAGGCGCGTCAAAAGGGGGTTTATCGCGCCCGTCTGGTGGATAACAAGCTGGAGGGGACCTTCCGGATTGAGGGCCACAACACGCCCGAGGTCCGGTGGACCGGCACCCGCGCAGCCTTGATCACCGACGCCGACGACGGCTCCTGGCGCGAGACCAAGCCCGTCAAGTTGTTCAACGGCCGGAACCTGAAGGGCTGGAGCGCGCTTGAGAAGGACCGGGAGCTGGCCTGGACGGTGAAAAACGGGTTGCTGACCAACATGGCCGGCGCACCTAATATTATTTCAGACCGTAAATTCTGGAATTTTAAGGTCCACATGGAGTTCCGTATACCCGAACACAGCAATAGCGGCCTCGGCTTGCGCGGCCGCTACGAGGTGCAGATCGCCGATAGCTACGGCCAGCCGGTGGGTACGCACATGATGGGCGCGCTTTACAGCCGGATTGCGCCCTCAATCAACGCCAGCAAACCGGCGGGAGAATGGCAGACGCTGGATGTGACCTTGATCGGGCGCGACGTCACCGTGGTGCTGAACGGCGCCAAAATCATCGACAAACAGGTGATCGAGGGCCCGACGGCGATTGTATTCGATACCGATGAATCCGCGCCAGGCCCCATTTTCGTGCAGGGCGACCACCGCCAGATCGAGATCCGCAGTCTGGTGGTCACCCCGCTGGTGAAGGCGGGCAAGTTGTAAATGCAAACCGCTGGCCGAGTTGCTGCGGAGACCATTCCAGAATTGCTGGCCCGGAAGGCCGGATCTGCGCCGTCAAGCCCGGCGTTGCTAGCGCCTCAACGTGCGCCGCTTTCCTACCAAGCGCTTGCGGCTCATCTCCAGTCTACGCGCGCCTCCCTGCGCGCGCTGGGCGTCGCCCAACAGGACCGCGTGGCCGTGGTCCTGGAAAACGGCCCCGAGATGGCCTCGGCGTTTCTGGCCGTGGCCGGGGCCGCGGCGTGCGCCCCGCTCAATCCTCGCTACACCGCCGCCGAGTTCGAATTCTATTTACAGGATCTCGAGCCCAAGCTGGTTCTGGTGCGCGAAGCCTCCGAATCTCCGGTGCGCGAGGTAGCTCGGGCGATAGGCATAGGCGTGGCCGAAGTGCGGGTCCGCGACGGCAGTGCGGCGGGTGAGTTCACGCTCGGCGTCGCAGGCGGAACCGCTAGGGCGGATGCCGGCGCGCAAGCCGAAGATGTGGCCCTAATCCTGCACACCTCAGGCACCACCTCGCGGCCCAAGATGGTTCCGCTCACCCAGCGTAATCTCTGCGTCTCGGCCTGCAATATCGCGAGCTGGTTCGCCCTCACACCGCAGGACCGGTGCCTCAACATCATGCCGCTGTTCCACATACACGGCCTGGTGGGCGCGTTGCTCGCCTCGCTGGCCGCCGGCGCTTCGGTGGTCTGCACGCCCGGCTTTTCCGCCGCCCGGTTTTTCGCCTTGCTGGATGAGTTCGCGCCCACCTGGTACACGGCCGTGCCCACCATGCACCAGGAGATTCTGGCGCGCGCCGCCGGATGTGGCGAGATCATCGCGCGCCGCCGGATGCGCTTCATCCGCTCGTGCTCGGCCTCGCTGGCGCCTGGTTTGCTCGAGGTGCTGGAAAAGACATTCCAGGCGCCGGTTCTGGAAAGCTACGGCATGACGGAGGCTGCGCACCAGATGTCCAGCAACCCTCTACCGCCCGGAGTGCGGAAGCCCGGCTCGGTGGGCCTGCCCGCGGGACCGGAAATAGGCATCATGGATGCCGGCGGCAAGTTGCTCGCCTCGGGCGCGGTGGGTGAAGTGGTCATACGCGGACCGAACGTAACCAGCGGTTACCTGGGCAACCCGGAGGCCAACCGCAGGGCTTTCACCAACGGCTGGTTCCGGACCGGCGATCAAGGCTATCTCGACCAGGACGGCTATCTGTACCTCACTGGGCGCCTCAAAGAGATCATCAACCGCGGCGGCGAGACCATCTCCCCGCGCGAAATCGACGAAGCCCTGCTCGAACACCCGGCCGTGGCGCAGGCCGTAGCGTTCGCCGTGCCGCATTCCCGCCTGGGCGAGGAAGTGGGCGCCGCCGCCGTGCTGAAACCCGGCGCGAGCCTCAGTGAAGGCGAATTGCGCGAATTCGTAGCTGCGCGGCTCAGCCTGTTCAAGGTTCCGCGCTTGATCCGCTTCGTGGAAGCGATTCCCAAAGGCCCCACTGGAAAGATCCAGCGCATCGGGCTGGCTGCGCGCTTGGGGATCGCGCCCATTGAGGAACCGCGCCGGCAAGCGGCTGCGTATCTCGCCCCGCGCACGCCGGTTGAGAAGCGTCTGGCCGCGGTTTGGAGCAAGCTGCTCGGCATAGAGTGTATCGGTGTAAATGATGATTTCTTCGCCTGCGGCGGCGACTCGCTCGCGGCAGCCCAGCTAGTACCCCTCGTCAGCAAGGAATTCAACGTCGAACGCTCCTTCGTGCGTTTCCTGGAAGCGCCCACCATCGCCTCCCTGGCCCGCCAGCTTGAAGCGGACCCAGGTAGCGCACTACAGCGCTCGCATCTGGCGCCCATACGCCCGGAAGGCTCGCACCCCCCGCTGTTTTGCGCCGCGGGCCACGACGAAGTCTTGGTGGGCTTCGCTAACCTGGCGCGCTTCTTGCCCCCCGGCCTGCCGGTCATGGCGTTCGAATCGCCGGGAACCGCCGAGGCCGGAATCTTGCGAACTATCGAAATGCAAGCCTCGCGCAATATTGAGGCTATGCGCCAGGTGCAGCCGGCTGGTCCCTATCACTTGCTGGGGCTGTGCCACGGGGGCTTGGTGGTTTACGAAATGGCGCGCCAGTTGGAACAGGACGGCGAGAGCGTCGCCTTGCTGGCGCTTATTGACGCCTACCCGAGCCAGTGGCGTAAGAATTTGCCACCGCTCAAGCTGCTATCCCAGGCCTTAGGTCACGCCGCGCGCCGGAGTTGGACGCACCTGCACTCGATTGCCGGTCCCGGCGGCTGGCAACATCTGCGTGGACGTATCCGCGTGTTCCTGGCCGCCTGGAAGGAGAAAGCGCTTGTGGCAGGCCACCGCTCCGGGCTGCGGCGCACTTCGCAAGACGCCCGTCTGGCCAACCGCCTCGCTCAGCGGGACTACCGCCCGCAGCCGTACAACGGTTCGGTTGTACTGTTCCGCTCGCGCACGGCTCGCGCCGGCATTTACCCGGCCGCAGTTGAAGCATGGCGGCCGCTGGTGAGAGGCGGTTTGGAGGTCGTGGATGTCGATACCGGCTTCGAAAGCACTCTGGCTGAACCGGGCGCCAGCCAAGTGGCTCGGGAACTCACCCAGCGGTTGCAGATCTCCGCATCCAACCTTCGCAACTGAGCATCTGTTCAGGCAGAGATCAAGTTGAGGAGGATTAACCTGATGACACGCCGCCAGGCCCTTGCGGTCGCAAGTGCTTTTCCCGCATTGCTTGTCCCTTCCAGGCTCGGAGCACAACCCGCCACGCAGACCACACCACCGTTTTCATTGCCCCCGCTGCCTTCCGCTGTCGATGCTCTGGAGCCCTACATCGACGCTCAGACCATGGAGATTCACCATTCCAAACACCACGCCGCTTATGTCAACAACCTGAACAAAGCTCTGGACGGCCATCCGGAACTGGCCGGCAAGACCCTAGAGGAATTGATGCGCGGCGGGCAAACCCTGCCTGAGCAAATTCGCACCGCAGTGCGCAACAATGGCGGCGGCCACATCAATCACTCCTTTTTCTGGCGCCTGCTGGCAAAGAATTCCGGAAAG
>CAYSBM010000365.1:0-3940 GCA_964429095.1 uncultured Solibacteraceae bacterium
AATGTGGTCGTCTTGCCCGCGCCATTGGGCCCCAGCAGCCCCACCACTTCACCTTGCTGGAGATACAGCGACACATCATCTACCACCCTCCGACCGCTGTAACTTTTGGAGATTTCCACGGTGCGGAGCTGTCGCATGGGCGCCAATTACCATCATGCACCAATTTTGCTTTTTTGGGTTCAGCGGCGTTGGATGCGGCTGATAGCCGGATTGCTCTCGGCGCCATCCACAAGCAAGCGGTCCTGCTGGGCGAAATAAGTCAGCCGCGTCCCGGTGGTGGTGCCTTTCAGGCTATCGGCCAGAGCGGGGGCGCCACCATAGAGCACTACTTGTTCCTGGTCCACATAGTACTCGGCATGTTCCGCAGTGCCGCGGCGCGTACGGCCTCCGGCCTGCTGGAAAATCTCCACCTCGCCGTCGGCGAGCGCCTTCTCCAGGCTGGACTGCGCCTTGGAGTCGTTCAAGAATGCACGAAGTTCCTGCGAGTGGACCACCATTGCGGGTCTACGCAGCGTGACGTGCCCCCTATAATAAGCCACGCGGCTGGCCTCGTCATAGTCCAGTTGGTCCGCTGTAACCACGTTATAGACCGGGACGGGGGGCTGGGCTCCGCGGCTCGGGCTGCGGTCCAGGAATTCGCTAATGACGCCGCCGCTGGCCGTGAGCCTCCGTGCTTTGCGGTCGATTACGATCTGTCCGGCGCGCAAGCGGTTGGCGCCTTGCCAGGCGACGGCTTTTCCAATCAGCACCATCACCATGCCCGATGCGCGAGAGATCATTTTGTCGGCTTTGCCTTGCACGGGTTCGTCAGCCGACAACATGGCCGAGGAAGTTCCCTTGCGTTCGGGGGCATGGGAGGCGAACACATCCCCATCGGCCGAGAAGTCTCCGGTGTTCTGGTCCAACTCGATACGGCGGGCTGCGGTGGAACCCTGCGGGTCCCATATCCGGGCATCACCCTCCAGCACAATATGATTCCGGCGCGGATCCATGTGCGCCTGGTGCGCACGCGCCTGCCGCGGGCCCTCCTGGTAGCGGAAATCCTCCCATTGGTGCACGCTCGACACCTCACCGGTCTGCTGATCGAATTGCGCCTCCAGCCCCTTGCTCCAGGTGCGCGCCACAGGAGGGTCGGGTTTCCCTGGTTGTCTTTCGCGCTCCGTGATTGTGGCCACATCCACGGCGTTCAAAGACTGGATCTGGTTTCGCGCACCGTAAACGGCGCTCAGCCGCACGGCGTCCATGGCGCGAAAGCGCTCGCCCTTATTTCGCGCCAAAAACTCAATGCGCGCCGGGCTGTGTGTGCGGACCCGGTCGATCTCCTCTCCGCCGGGGCGCATTTCCATCTCGATCGCCTCGCTTTTCAGTACGCGAGCCTGAGGCGTGGGCCCGGCCTTGCGAACTGCCGGCTCGCTGGCGACTTCGGCGTGGTCCAATGCCAGGGCGCGCGTGAGCGCGCTTTCGCGGCCCGTGACCGCGAAGTCCAGCTCCAGCCGGCCGGCGTTCACGGTGGTCAATCCTGCTGCGGCGGCTGACACCAAGCGGGCCTTGCCGCTCGCACGCAGCTTTTCAATCACGCCATCGGCGTTGAACCACATGGTAAGCTGATGCGCTTGGTAGTCCAGCCGCCGGCCCGGTTCGCGGTCGCTGCCCCTGGCGGTTTGGGCTTCCACAAGACGGATGGCGCCCTCCTGAATGGTCACTACCCCGCCCGCGGTTTCCAGCGTCATCGCGCCGCGGCGGAGCTTGGCAGGTCCCGGCAGCAGCACCCTGGACTCGGATTCTCTGTAGATCAGTTCGCCGGTCTCCAATTCCATGGGTTGCGGCCTGGGGCCCCCGCCGCGCCAGTAGAGCTTCACCTGGCTGTGCATACGCAATTCCCGGGCGGTTGGATCGTAAGTCGCGCCAACCGATTCGCCCCGGCCCAGGTCAAACTCGAATTGAGCGGGACGGTCTGTGGTGGCGCGCGCCGTGCGGGCGTCGAAGGTGATGCCGCTTGACCGTATCACCATGAGCTGGCCTTTGGCCGGGCTCTGCACCGGCACGCCGCGGGTGATCTCGACTTCTCCCTCCGAAAACAAGGTCCCCCGTTCGGGCAAATAAGTAGCCTTGGCCGCCCGCACGCGGTCGAATTCGGTGGCCGGATTCCGGTACAAGCGCAGCTCCACGCCATCCAACTCCATGCGGGGCGGATCATTGATCTGCTCGAAATTCTTGGCGCAGATGTCGACGATGGGCCGTGAGCCTTCGCTTTTGGTGATGCACCAGTCCGGCGCCGCCGCGTTCAGCCGCACCGGCAAGGGATTTGGCGGCGGGGGAGCATGGGCCAACTGAAACTGTTTTTGAACGTAATAGAGACTCACCACGCCGGCCGCGATCAGAAACATCAGCAGGACAGGGATCCACCGCGCGCGCCGCATGCTGCTTTCAGAATAGCGGTTTTCCGCGCTACGGGCGTGTGCGAACCTCGGTGGCGGTGGGAAAATCCGGGGGTACTTTCTGGGTTACTTTGCCCGTGGCCGCCCATTCGGCTCCGCGTTGCAAAGTAACGATGAAGCCTACGCAGCTCATGGCCGCAGGATCATGGCCCAGCATGGTGTGGAAAATGCGCCCCCTTCCATAAGCGACGGTGAACATCACCGGTTCGTGGCGTCCGGACCCCCGCGTCTCCGGGTCGGAATATGCGGTGGCCAAAAGGGTGAGATTCTTGCCTGGGCCGCGCATGTGATCGTAGAGTTCGTCGGCGGCATGCATCCAGACCGGAGGCAATCCGCGCATGATGGGGTGCTTCGGTTCACGCACTGTGATCTGATAAGCGTGGCGCTTGCCGTGGCTGCCTGCGCGTCCCGGCGCATTGTCCCGGACGATCTTGCCGTCTTGCCAATACAAGTAAGGTCCCGATTTCTCGTTCCAGGCGCCCCACCCGCCCAATCCGGCGATCTCGGTGAATTCCGGCCAATCGCCGAAAGCGTTATCGGCGGCGTGGTAGAACACGACTCCGCCGCCACTGCGGACATAGTCCAGAAATGCGGTGCGCACCGGCTCAACCCAGTTATCTCCCACATAGTTAAGCACCACTACGCGGTAGGCCGAAAACTGAGGCTGGAACTGCTCCATGGGACCTCCCTTGGGAGGGGTGGTAGAGACATCCACTTGGAACAGGCCGCTTTCTTCCAGTTGCTTTTTCAGGACCGGCGTAGTGCTCTTCCAATCGTGGTTGTTCTGGCCGTCCACGATGAGGGCCTTCATCTTGGCGGCGGCGGGGGCTGTGGCGGCCAGAGCTATTTGCAGAACCAGGCTGGCGAACAGGCATCTCTTGCGCATAACAGTGAGTATCGCAAAGTTAGGCGCTAGGGCCAACTCAGCAGGTCGGAGCCGTTTGCCTGGTTTTGCATGTCCGAATATATATCCTTTATTTTCTGTTATTTGCATTCGACGCTTGTCACTCATCAAGCGAGTGTGCTAATAATAGACGTCGGGGCAGGAGCGGTTCCGCCAAGGCCCCAGTCAACAGCAACAAACTCACTCTAATGGAGGTTTAGTAGATGAAGATTCGACCGCTCTACGACCGGATCGTGGTGAAAAGGATCGAGGAGAAGGAAACTGTCCTGGGCGGCATCATCATCCCGGACACGGCCAAGGAAAAGCCCCAGGAGGGCGAGGTCGTGGCTGTGGGCAAGGGTAAGCGCCTGGAGGATGGCAAACTGGTGCCACTGGATGTGAAAGTGGGCGACCGCATCCTTTTCGGCAAGTACTCCGGCAACGACATCAAGATCGATGGCGAAGAGTACTTGATCATGCGCGAGGACGAGGTCCTCGGGGTTCTGGACTAAGGGATTTTAAGGAGAGTAATCCATGGCAGCAAAGCAGATTGTATACAGCGAGAGTTCGCGGCAGGCGATTCTGCGCGGCGTCAACCAGCTTGCCGAAGCAGTAAAGG
>CAYSBM010000366.1:0-3940 GCA_964429095.1 uncultured Solibacteraceae bacterium
TTGTGCCCTGGGCCAAAAAGCTGTGGCGCCGGGCGCCGGATCAGCGCAGATAGGCGTCATCGCCACGGCGCCAGTCTTCACGCACGGGCGCAAATAAGTCAATCGCCAGGCTGTCCTCAAGCGCCTCAACGAAGTGGGGCGCATCAGGGGGGATGACCACGACCGCGCCGGCTTCGGCTAGCTGCTGCTGGCCTGCGACGTGGAACCGCAACCGGCCTTCCACCACCAGCGAAACCTGCTCGTTGGGGTGGCTGTGGGCAGGCACCAGAACGCCTCTTTTGAGGAAGATACGGGCCACCGTCATGCGCTCGCTGTGAATCACCTGGCGTTCCAATAGCGGATTCAACTGTTCCCTGGTTATCTGGTTCCAGTGGTATAGAGTCATTCGGGCGGTATTGTATCATAAGGTTTTGCCTGGACTGGAGCGCTTTATGAAAGGCGTCGTACTGGCGGGCGGAACCGGCAGCCGGCTCTACCCTCTGACCAAGATCACCAACAAGCATTTGCTGCCGATATACGACAAGCCGATGATTTATTACCCGATTGAAACGCTGGTCGACGCCGGGATCCGCGACATCCTGGTGGTCACCGGCGGAAAGAACGCGGGCGATTTTCTGCGGCTGCTGGCCAACGGCAAAGCCTTTGGCCTTTCGCATCTGGACTACACTTACCAGGAAGGCGAGGGCGGCATAGCCGACGCTCTGGCGCTGGCTGAGCACTTCGCCGACGGCCAGAAGTTGTGCGTCATCCTGGGCGACAACATTGTTGAGGGAAGCATAAGGCAGGCGGTGGAGGATTTCCGGCGGCAGGAGCGCGGAGCCAAGATCCTGTTGCGGGAAGTGAGCGACGCCGAGCGGTTTGGGGTGGCGGAAATCGTGGGCGACCGTATTGTGGGCATTGAGGAAAAGCCGAAGCGGCCGAAGTCCAACTACGCCGTCACCGGCATCTATATGTTTGACTCGACGGTTTTCGACAAGATCCGGGCGCTGGTTCCCTCGGCGCGCGGCGAGTTGGAAATCACCGACGTCAACAATGCCTATATACGCGAGGGCACCATGACGTTCTCGTTCTTGGAAGGCTGGTGGACCGACGCGGGTACCTTCGACTCCCTGCTCCGCGCCGCCAACCTGGTGGAACAGACGCGGCGCAAGCGCGCCGGCCAAGCGGGGCGAGACTGATGCCCATAGAGCTGAAATCAAGACTGGGCGCCCAGGTCCCCACTGGAATGGCCGGGGATTTGGCCATTCCAGATTGCGAGCCGGGCATCGGCGCCGTCATCTGCCAAACCAGCTCACCGGAGCTTATCGTAGGGGTGCGTCTGGCCATAGCTGCGTTGTGGCCCGACGACCGCGGCTATTTTCTGGAGGTCTTGCGCAGCGGCGAGGGCCTGGTCCAGGACTTCGCACCCGGCCAAATGCAGGTGTCCTGCGCCTATAGCTATCCCGGCACGATCAAAGCGTTCCACTACCACCAACTCCAGACGGATTACTGGACTGTGCCAGCGGGCATGCTGCAAGTGGCGCTGGTCGACCTGCGGCGCCAATCACCGACCTTTGGGCGCAAGAACACGTTCTATGTGGGAGTGGCCCGCCCGTGGCAGATCCTGGTGCCGGCCGGCGTGGCCCACGGCTATAAGGTGATCGGGACGCAGGCGGCGTTGATGGTGTACGCCACCGACCGCGTTTACAACCCGCTTGATGAGGGCCGTATCCCGTTCAACGACGGCCAGATAGCTTACGACTGGGAAACCCAGCACAAGTGACGCCCAAATGAACCGTTTTTAATGAACGGTTAAGAGCGGTTTCATGTCCCGTTGAGAGGATGAGACTGTAGACGAAAAGTTCGTCACAGATCAAAGGAGATAGAATCCATGAAGAGACTGATACTGGCGCTGGTTGCCCTGTCTGTCTTCAGCGGCACTGCGGTTGTGTTCGCTCAAGAGAAAGCTGAGACCAAGCAGGAGCAGAAGAAGAAGCGGGGCAAGAAGAAGAAGACCGAACAGAAGGAAGAAAAGAAGGGCTAGTTCCTTCCACAGCATCTTTCAATCGCCGCGCATGAAGCCCGGACGAGCCGGGCCGGAAGCGCGGCGGTTTTTTTTTAAGGCCGCTTCGCGGTCCGGCGCATCCGCGCTAGAATAAAGGGAAACCACCCGGTCGGGGCGTGGCGCAGCCTGGTAGCGCACCTGCCTTGGGCGCAGGGGGTCGGCAGTTCGAATCTGCCCGCCCCGACCAATGGAATCAAGCTGGTACGGCCACTCTCGAACACCTGCCAAAACGCGCTGGGGCGACTCCCACGCGAGCGAGAACAGTCTGGCGCTTATGCCGTCGACAGCCGGGTGGGCAAGATGCGGCACATGCGTTTCAAGATTCACAATCGCCTTAAACGCCAACGTCATATTCTTTCCGATTTGTTTCTCGCTGATTTCCGCGCAGAGGCGGGGTCGCCAGGTCTACAGGACGTGTCCGCGCTCTGACATGCCTGGGCGGTCCTCCATCCATACGGCCACGAAGCATGCCGGGCGTCCCGGCGCCAGGCCAAGTGGCTAGAGGCGCGGAGAAGCCGGCGGGCGGCCTGTGCGGAGCACTGCCATTAAGTCCTCGCGGATAGGAACTTCGACGGGCAGATCCGAAATTTTCCGCAGAGTTTCTTCGACCGGGTAGCTCGAGGAACGCAACTGGATGGCGCCGCCCTCCCAAACCGCGTACCGCGCCTCCGGAACGCCATGTTTCGGTTGCCCGACGCTGCCCGGATTCACGACACGCTGGTGGCCCAACTCGAGCAGCATGGGCAAGTGCGTATGTCCCACCAGCAGAACGGAAGCATCCACCGCAGCCGCTTCCCCAGCCCAGAACGCCGGATCCGCCGGCGCGTACCGGTAAAGCGGGTCGGAGGGCGCCGCGTGGCAGAGAAAGAATTTCTCGCCGTCCACTGTGCATGCGGCGGTATGCGGCAATCTCCGAAGGTAGACTTTCTGCTCAGCGGTGAGAACTTGGCTGGTGTAGGCTTGCATCGCGCGGGCCATCTCAGCGAAGGCTGGAGAGCATTGTGGATCGGCGCCCGCGGCGACGGCTTGATCGTGGTTGCCGCATACCACCAGCGAAGCGTTCCGCCGGACGAACTCGACCACCTCAGCCGGATTCGGCCCGTAGTTGACCAAATCGCCCAGCACCCACAGCGCGTCCCAGCAAGCACCGACCGACTGAAGCGCCTCCAGGTTGCCGTGAATGTCGGAAACAATAGCGATTTTCAAAATGTGTCCTTCTTCCGGCCGCGCCGGACTCTGTCAGCTTCGCACCAGGTACACAGCCACTTCCGCCATCAGGTTGGGCAGCAGGCGGCCCAGGTGATGGCCCGCTAGAAAATAGCGCCGTTCGACAGTCCAACCTTCGCGCTCCACCAGGTCTTCAAAATCCCGCACGGTGAAGAAGTGGATGTTGGGGGAGTCGTACCAGTCATGCGGAAAGATGCGCGTTTTCGGCGCGCGGCCGCTGCAAAGGTGCGAGAGGCGCACCGACCAGTGCCCGAAATTGGGGAAAGCCACGATGGCTTTGCGGCCCACCCGCAACATCTCCCTGAGCACTGCCAGAGGGCGGCGCGTTTCCTGCAACGTCTGGCTGAGAATCACGTAATCAAAGCTGCCCGCAGGATAGTCGGCCAGCCCCTGGTCGATATCGCCTTGATAGGCCGAGACGCCGCGGGCGATGGCCCGCTGGACGCGCGCGCCGTCGATTTCCACACCGCGTCCGGTTACGTTCTTGTGGGCAGCCAGCCACTCCAACAACTCGCCCTCCCCGCAGCCCAAATCGAGCACGCGCGTACCCGGCTCGATCAGTTCACCGATGATGGCATAGTCGCTGCGCCCCAGGATTTCGCGCACGAACGGCCCGCGCCGGACTGCCGTGATGCTGGGCACGCCTGGCAAAGGTCCCGGTTAGAGCTG
>CAYSBM010000367.1:0-3917 GCA_964429095.1 uncultured Solibacteraceae bacterium
ACGGTGCTGCTACGGGCGGTGAAAATCGAATCGCCGGCGACGGCACGCGAGTAAATGCAGATGAAGTCGGAGCAGGCGCACAGAGCTGTGGATATTACGGGCTATGCAAACTGTGGAAAGCCAACAGCGGGCTTTCCACGAGTTCCCACAGCTCCGCCGAGCGGCGGGAGAGTGGAAAACCACAAAGCAGGTTTCCCACTTTTCCGCCTACGCTTCAGGTGGGGAAAGAAGAAAAGACTGGCCACGGCGGTTGGGCTGACGCCCTCCCTCCGGGCGAAGAAAGGAGGATCCTTCGTCAGGTTGCTTTCAGGATCACGTGTGTTGGAATCAAAACGTGATTTCAGGATCATTCTTCGATTAGAAAATGCCGTGGGGTCAAACAAGCAGGGCCGCTATCGCGAGCCGGCTGCAACCGGCCGCACGCGGGCCGGGCGGGGATGCGATTGCAACAGCTTCTCGAGTTGATCCTCTGGGATGCGGAACGAGATCTTGGTCGTGGTCCCCTCGGTCTTCAAATCGAGCGTTTCCAGCGCCGCAGCGAGTGCTGGAGCCTGTGTGGCGTCCTGCCGGTTCATCTGTGCGAAACTGGCCAGAAAACGGAGCACGTCGGCCAGGGCGGCGGCGTCTTTTTCGGAACGCGTGACGGCCTCGGCGGAAACCTTCACCCCATCGGTAAAGTCCGCGCCGCCGCTCACCTGCTCGATGGCTTGGAATGCGTTGCCCTTCATGGCGCCGCTCAGATTCGCGTTGGGGACGCCGCCCGCCATCTCCGGCAAAGGCGCCACCGACACCATCCAGGCGTGGTGGGCGGCGCTCAGTTCGGCGGCCTTATTCAACAGGGCCGCATCCAGGGCGGGACTCGCCCCCCGCCGCGCAAGGCACGCTTTCACTTTTTCCTCGTCTCCGGCTACGGCGATGCTGCCGTTCACAAAAGCGATGGCCGTTTGGTTCGGCGTTTTGCCCGGGGGCGGCAACAGCAGCGTGGCGCCTTGGTAGGAATCGACCCAGGCGCCCTTTTCTTTGGCGGCGGCGACAATGGACGTGGTGTTAAAACGTCCTCGCATCAGAACAACTCCCTGCCGGGTGTTGGCGCCCGCGACCGGGCTGGCCAGCAGGATTTCGTCCATATCGCGCGTGGGATCAAAACCAGTGGCGGCGACAAACTCCTGAAAATTCTTATCGCTGGCGTTCACCCGCCGCAGCAGATAGCGGCCGAAGGGAGTGGCTAGACCCCGTTCGACTTCAATGCCAGCCAGCATGCGCGGCTAAGCCGGCGCCAAGGCCAGCAGTTCGCCATCGGCTGCCGTGGCCAGGGTTGCTGTCCAGGCTGCAAGAAGCAGAACGGCCGCAAGATTTCGCATATTGCTCTCCCTACTTGGTCCTTACGATCGCGCAGCCGGGAAAGTTCACGCCTTCTAAAGGCACTTGCTCCACTACGCGGATCCCGAAGCCCTCCAGTCCCACGATCTTGCGCGGGTGATTGGTCATCAGGCGGATGGTTTTCAGGCCGAGATCGGAGAGAATCTGTGCGCCCACTCCGCTCTCGTATTGCAGGATCCGGCCGCTTTCCGGGGTGCGGTATTGCAAGTGCAACCGTTCGCGGTCGTGCACCAAGAGGCGGGGGAGACCGCTTGCATTCATGTCCATTTGAAGAGCCGGCTTGCTCTGGTGCAGGTACACCAATACACCCCGTCCTTCGGCGGCTATCTGCTTCAGGCTTTCGTCGATCAGGCGGCGGCAGTCGCAATGCGCCGAGCCGAACACGTCACCGAACAAGCAATGACTGTGCATGCGCACCAGTACGCCCTCCTGCCCGCGAACTTCCCCCATGACCAGGGCGATGTGGATTTCTGCGTTCATCTTGGAGGTGTAGGCCAGGGTGCGGAACTCGCCATGCATGGTCGCCAGGCGGCCTTCGGCCAGCCGCGAGATGAACTGCTCGTGCTGGAGGCGGTAGCGGATGAGGTCCGCCACCGAGATCATCTTGATCTGGTGCTTACGGCAGAACTCCTCCAATTGCGGCACCCGCGCCATGGTGCCGTCCTCGTTCATGATTTCGCAGATGACGCCGGCAGGCTTCAAGCCGGCAAGGCGCGCCAAGTCGACGGCGGCTTCGGTCTGGCCCGCCCGCACCAGCACGCCGCCCTCCCGGGCGCGGATGGGAAAGGTGTGGCCGGGCCGGGCCAGATCCTCGGGCCCGGAGGCGTCATCCACCAGTACCTTCACGGTAAGCGCGCGGTCGTGGGCCGAAATGCCCGTAGTTACGCCGCGGCGCGCATCCACCGATTCCGTGAAGGCGGTGCCGAAGCGGGAAGTGTTTTCGGCGGCCATCATGCGCAACCCCAACTGGTCGCAGCGCTCCGGCGTGAGCGCGACGCAAATCAGCCCCCGGCCGTGAGTGGCCATGAAGTTGATGGTCTCGGCGGTAGTGAGCTCGGCGGCCGCTGTCAGATCTCCCTCGTTCTCGCGGTCCTCGTCGTCGACAACCACGAGCATACGTCCAGCTCGAAGATCGGCAAGCGCCTCCGGGATGGAAGCGAATGGCATAATAGGCTTTACTTCCACTATAGCGCCCAGTGAAAGAAAGCCACCAACCGAAGCTCCGCACGGTGATCGGCATTGACGCCGGCACCAGCGGCGTTCGCGTGCTGGCCGTAACCGGGCAAGGCGAAATCGCTGCCGCCGCGGCCCGCCCGCTGGCCAACCCGCATCCGGCTGCCGGCGGGACGCACGAACAAGAGCCGGAGGACTGGCGGCGCGCGGTTTGCGAAGCCATTCAAGAGGTAGCCTCCCAGGCCGGGGAAGTGGAAGGGCTGGCCGTGACTTCCACCTCCGGTTCTTTGGTGCTCGCCGACAGTCAAGGGCGGCCGCTGCGCCCTGCCATGCTTTACGACGACCGCCGCGGAGAGCCGGGACCGGCCGGGCTGGATGCCTCCTACTCGCTGGCCAAAGCGTTGTGGGTCCGCAAGCACGAGCCGGAGGTGGGGCGCCGGGGCCGCGATCATCTGCCACACCGGCAGCTCGGCGATGGCGCGGCCTGAGAGATAGGCGGCAAGGGTCGCGCCCAGGGCAGCCAGGGTGAGCTTGTCGACGCGCAGGGCGCGCGCCAGGGGATGGTGGCGCAGCCTGGCCAGCAATTCGCTCCGGCCCAGGATGATGCCCGCCTGCGGACCGCCCAAAAGCTTGTCGCCGCTGAAGGTGACCAGATCCGCCCCAGCCTGCAGGACTTCCTGCACGGTAGGCTCATGGGCCAGTCCGAAAGCCGCCGTATCCAGCAGCGTGCCCGATCCCAAATCTACCAGCAAAGGCAAGCCCCGCTCGTGCGCCACCTCGGCCAGCTCGGACAGGGACGGCTCGTGCACGAACCCTATCAGGCGAAAGTTGGAGGAGTGGACGAAGAGGAGCGCCGCCGTCTCAGGGCCACAGGCGGCGGCATAGTCGCGGGCATAGGTGCGGTTGGTAGTGCCGACCTCAATCAGCCGCGCGCCACTCTGCTGCAACACTTCGGGGATGCGAAAACCGCCACCGATCTCAACCAGTTGTCCGCGGGAGACAATGACCTCTCGCCCGGCAGCAAGGCTCGAAAGGGCGAGCAGGATAGCACCGGCGTTGTTGTTGACGACCAGCGCTGCCTCGGCGCCGGTCAGCCGCCGCAGGGGCTCTTCGGCGTGGATGTAGCGCGAGCTGCGCTCTCCCTTCCGCAGATCAAATTCCAGGTTGGAGTAGGCCGCGACGCGCTGCATGGCGGCCAGAGCGGGCTGGCTGAGGGGCGCACGGCCCAGGTTGGTCTGCAAGATAACGCCGGTGGCATTGATCACCGGCTGCAGCGTAGGTGCCAGCCACTGCGCCATCCGCTGTACCACCTCTTGGGCCAGCACTTCGGCCAGTGAAATGTCCTCGAGCGCGGCGTCGAAAAT
>CAYSBM010000368.1:0-3914 GCA_964429095.1 uncultured Solibacteraceae bacterium
TTGGTTTAGAGTGGCAGTATGGGTAGACTTGCGATTCTGGGCGGCAATCCCGTCCGGACCAAACCGTTCAGCCGCTGGCCCCGGTATCTGCCCTCCGATGCCGAGCGCCTACAAAAGGTGCTGGAGAGCGGGCATTGGGGCGGATTCCCCGTGCCATCGAAGTACGCCGCGGAGTTTGCCGTGCGTTTTGCCGAGATGCACGGCGCGCGGTATGGACTGTGCGTGACCAATGGGACCATTGCTCTGGTGGTGGCCTTGCAGGCCGCCGGGGTGAAATTTGGCGACGAGGTCATCGTGCCGGCCTACACCTGGGATGGAACTGCCACGGCGGTCCTGTTCGCGGGCGGCGTTCCGGTGTTTGCCGACGTCGATCCTGACACCTACTGCCTGGACGTCGACTCGGCGCGCAAGGCGATCACACGGCGCACCACGGCCATCATTCCCGTGCATCTGGCCATGCGCTTCGCCGACATGGACGCGCTGGCCGAGCTGGCCCGCAAGCACAAGCTCAAGATCATCGAGGACTGCGCGCACGCGCACGGGGGCCAATATAAAGGCCGCGGCGCGGGTTCGATGGGCGACATCGGCTGCTTCAGTTTTCAGGAAAGCAAGCTCATGACGGCAGGAGAGGGCGGGATGGTGCTGACCTCGGATCTCTCCTACTACGAAGCCATGCAAAGCGTGGTGAACTGCGGGCGCGCCAGCCTAACCGATCAATACGGCCGCCGCATGCTCGGTTCCAATTACCGCATGACGGAATTCCAGGCCGCCATTCTCATCGGCCAGCTTGACATGTTGCCCGAGCTGGCGGCCTTGCGGTCGCGTCATGCCGCGCTGCTCACCGAGGCTCTTGCGACGCTTAAAGGAATCCGGCCCTTGCCCAAGCAACCAGCCATGACGCGCGACACTCTTTACAACTACATCTTCCAGTACCGCCCGGCAGACAAGAGGGTCTCACGCGACTTGTTCGTCGCCGCGCTCGAAAAGGAAGGCATCCCGTGCGACGGGCGGTTCTATGAACCGGTCTATAAGAGCGACCTTTTTTACGCTACTCCGGACACCGCCCCGCAACTCCGCATTGGGCGCCAGGAGGCCATGCGCTATGACATGGTGCACTGCCCGGTGGCTGAGCGCGCGGCATACGAGGAGGCGGTCTGGCTGCCTCAATTTCTGCTCATTGGGGACGAGGCCGACGTGCGCGACGTGTACACTGCCATCAGGAAAGTGCTCGACAACCTCGATGAGCTAGCCAAAGCCGACCCCGCACTGGCTGGTGTCAAGGCCATGGGCCGCGCGCAACGGGCGCGTTTCGAGCGCCAGAAAAACTACTGATGTTCTTTTTCCTCAGGCGGCGGACCAGGCTGGGGGAATTAGGCTGCCTTCTGCACCTTGCCGCTGCGCAGGCACGACGTGCAGACGCGGATCTTTCTTGTGGCTCCGTTGACCACCGCGCGGACTGACTGCAAATTCACGTTCCAACGGCGCTTGGTGACATTATGGGCATGGCTGATGCGGTGCCCGAATTGCGGCCCCTTGCCACAAACTTCACATACCTTTGCCATCGAGGGGGAACTCCTTTGCCTTAGTGCAGATTCTTAGTTTAGCAACGCTCGGCGCACAACTGCAACCATTTACCACAGATGCGCAGCACACGGATTCCGGCCGGAATCAACTTCACGCCTATTGTTTGCTCCATCCCCAAAATTGCCGCTAACTTGCGGCCTTGTTCTCCGCACTTCAAATTCGAGAGCCCGGTTCAGTGACCGGCCAGCTTTACGCCGTTGAGCGACTCCGCTTTGCTGAACTTGGACCAGTTGAAACCATAATAGGCGACGAAGGCGAAGCAGAACATGGGCACGATGAAGCCCCGCGACATATCATACACGTCGGCCACGTGACCCATTAACTTCGGCAGCAGCGCTCCGCCCATGATGGCCATCACAATAAATGCCGACGCCTTCTTGGCGCGCGCCCCCAGGCCGAAATTGCCTAGGGCGAAAATGGTCGGGAACATGATCGACATGAAAAAGTAGCTTAAGAACACGCAAGCCACAGAGATCCACCCGAGTTTGCAAGACACCACAAACGTCATAACGACGTTCATCAGTCCATATAGGCCCAGGACCTTGTGGGCCGAATACTTCTTCAGGATCGCCGCGCCGCTGAAGCGGCCGATCAGAAAGCAAACAAAGCCCAGCGACGCCAGATTTGATGCGCCTTTATTGCTGATAACCAGTATGCCGTCCTTGCCCGTCTCAAACCAGCCTTGCAGCCACTCCCGCAGCAGGCCGGCGTTCGCCGCCAGCTTGCCCATGGCCACATCCCAGCTTGAAGGAATGGGTGGGACCTCGGCCGTCATGTAGTTGATGAAAAAACTGAAAATGCCGGCCTGTGCGGCCACATACAGAAACTGCGCCACCACGGCCAGCGTAAAGTGCGGGTGCGACCAGATGGAACGCGAGGCGCCCGCGGAGGCGTCTTCCAGGTGGTAATCGTCATGAGTCTTAATGTCGGGAACGTTGGCGAAATAAAAGATGATGGCGATAAGAATCACCGCCACGGCCACTCCCGCATACGGAATGTAGAGCGTCTGGCTGCCGGTGCTGTTGCCCATGGCGTCTTTCGAATAGAAGAACATGCTGCCCACAATAGGACCAAAAATCCAGCCGATGCCGTTGCAGGACTGCGCCAGGTTGATTCGGGTGGCCGCGTAACGTTTGTCTCCCAGCACGGTGGTGTAGGGATTGGCGATCGTCTCCAGGAAAGTAAGTCCTGTGGCAATCACGCAGACCCCTATGAGAAACATCACAAAAGCCGTCGTGGGTGAAACCAGCCCTTCCCTCACAATCTTGTGGATTCGCGTGGCGGGAATGAACCAGCAGCCGCCGAGCGCTACGAACAGCAAGCCGACGATAATGCCGCCTTTGTACCCCAGTTTGACGGCCAGCCAACCGGCGGGTATGGCCATCAGGAAGTAACCCAAATAGTGGGCAAACTGCACCCAAGCCGATTGCGACTTGGTGAGCCCCAGTTCTTCCTGGAAATGCTTATCCATTACGTCGATCATCCCGTTGCAGAACCCCCACAACAGGAACAGGGAACTGACCAGGATGAACGTGAAAACCAGATTCTGGCCATCCTCGGTTGTGAACATGCTCTTCTTGCCGGTATTCATGGCTAAGTTGGAACCCTTCAATTGGGTGCTTCAGGCCTGTGCGCGGAACAGCGGCTCGAACACTGAAATTATCACATTACCATTAGCGGACCATGCCGCGGGAGGCCTGCGGCGCCCATGCTATCCTAAGGAATCATCCCACTGCCGGCCAGGACTCATCATGCGAACGTTCCGCTTTTCCACCCCTAGCGGGATTGAGGTCACACGGCGCATCTCCAAAATCCCGTACAGCAGGGGTCTGCGGGGTTTGTTGAAGAAGCTCGACCAGTACCGCGGCTTCTATCTCTCCAGCGGCTATGAGTACCCGGGGCGCTACTCGCGCTGGGACATCGCTTCGCTGTGTCCACCACTGGAAATTGTCGCGCGGGAACGCCGCGTCGAATTCCGGCCGCTGAATGCCCGCGGCCAAGCGTTGCTCGATATTCTGCTGCCCGTCATCGAACCTCATCCGCACTGGGAGTCGGTCGGTTTCGAGCAAGGCGTGTTGTGCGGCGTGCTAAAGCCTCTGCCAGCGCTGTTTCCCGAGGAGGAGCGCAGCAAGCAGCCGTCGGTGTTCTCTATATTACGCGCACTGATTGCGGAATTCCGAGCTGGCGGCGATTCACGCCTGCCGCTGGTGGGAGCTTTCGGCTACGACCTGCTTTTCCGCTTCGACCCGATCCACCCCCGCCTGGAAAGAGTGAACCAGAAAGCCCTGCACTTGTTCTTCTGCGCCGCCATCTACTACAAGGACCGCAAG
>CAYSBM010000369.1:0-3899 GCA_964429095.1 uncultured Solibacteraceae bacterium
CGCCGAATAGCAAGACCGCGATTCCCAAAATGATCAGAAGCTCAGGCAAGCCAATTGACCGCATACGGCCTCCTTCTGTACCTCTTCATTGTAGGTACCCGCTAGAAGGCGCGTCAAGCCAAGCACGCCTGTCTCGGAATCAGCAGGCTGCCGTTTCAAGCCCGGCGGGTGGCTCCATTTTTCCGAAGGTGCACAGCGCGGCATGGCGACGGCTGCGCGGCTCATCCCTGCGACAAACGGGTGGGTCGCGGGACAGAATCCTTCACCACCGCCGGCCCTTGACGGCGGCACGGGGTGCGGCCTACTGTAGCGTGAAGGTGCAGGCGGGGCCCCATTGGCCCTCCGCAAGTCTGTCTGTGCGGCCATTGCATGACATCGGTGAGGGCAAGGGCTGGTCCGCTGCGCGGATCGCCGGGGTGATGTTGTGGCTGGCCGGAACACCCCCCTTGGTTGCTCAGCAGTTCCCACCTCCGCTCCGCAATTCGACTTCCGCCTTTCGCTGGTCAAGCTATGTGCAGTTCCGATACACCAACATAGAAAACGCTGAAGACCTGTACGCCCTGCGGCGCCTGAAGCTCATGATGGGCGGCAACCTGACGCCCCGGATTCAATGGTACGCGCAAGGCCTTTTCAAGGATGGCAACCAGAGTCCGACGGACGGCCGCGTGTATTTCCAGGAGGCTTGGCGGCGTTTCGAGATCACCAAGCGAGCTTCCCTCGTCATAGGCCAGTTCAAGCCCCCTTTCGGGCGAGAGCGGTTTACGCCGGACTTCCTGATTCCCACTATCGACAGGTCTTTGGTGACCGACGCCCTGCCTCCGGACGGACCGTACGTTGATTCGTTCTACCGCGACCGGGGAATTCAATTGGATGGAGAGGCGCGGCCAGGCTTGCGCTACGCTTTAGCCGCCTTTGATGGGCGGGGCGCCAACCACCAATTCCATGGAGTCGGACCGCTGCTGGCCGGCCAACTCACCCATGACGCCTTGCACGCCCAGGCTTTCGCTGGCCACCCCCTGAACGTCCGGGCTGGGGCCTCGGCTTCCTTCCGGTGGGGCCGCGATCTCCCTTTCCGTCCCTGCTGCGCAGGGGATCTGGCAGCCGCGGTGCAGCACTTCCGAGGGACGGATCGCCGGTGGAATACGGAGCTTTCAATTGACTGGGCGGGCGCTCTAGTGAGAGCCGAATACATGCGAGCCACTCTCTGCTTTGACTCGCCTGGCGCCCGTAACCTGACGGCGGCCGGCTGGTACTTGCTGGGGGCCAAGCACATTTCAAGCAGATGGCAGCTGGTGGCCAAGTATGAGCGGTTCGATCCGGACAGGTTCGTCGTCAGCTCCAGCGACGCCCGCCAGACAACACTCGGCTTGAATTACTACTTTCGCGAAAACCGCTGCAAACTGATGGCGGGGTACGTGATCCGCCAGGAGCTTGTCCGACCCACCTCGAACGACCTATTCCAACTTCAACTCCAGTATTTCTTGCACTGATGAATCGGCCATTTGGCTGAATCGCCAAGTTTATGGTGTGATGCGCGGGTGATTTCCAACGACCGCACCCGCTCCGTATTTTGGGAAAACCGCGGTACGGCTTCCGACCTACGGCGCACGGCTCCTCGCGGCAGCCGAACGAGCCGAAGGGAATTTGGCGGCATGAAAGTAAGAAAGAGCATCACCCTGGTTCTACTCATCTTCCTCCTGGGCAGTTTCGCTTCCTGATTCTGTCGGGAATGTTTCTGCTCGAATTGTTGAACTGGCCCTTTATCTGTAGCGGCATCGGCGAAGATCTGACCAGGATGGCTGATCGCTGGGGGTTGTGGGGCGCTCCCGCTTTGGGCGCCTTGTTTGCACTCTCTTTCTGTCCGGTATCAGCCGCCCTGTTTTTTGGCAGCCTTTTGCCCCTGACGGTAGGAGGCGGTTCGCTGCTCATGCCATCACCCTATGGGGTGGGTACAGGCGTGCCCGTGATGGGCTTCTCCTTCCTGGTGGCTTTCGGCGCGCGGATGCTGTCGGAGACCTTCGGCCGCATAACGCGGATGGAATTCTGGGCCCGGCGTGTTACGGGCATCGTCTTTATCGTAGTGGGCGCATACTACATGCTGAACTACATTTTTGAAGCGTTCGCCTGAGGTTCAGAGGCGCCCGCAATGTTGTCTGCGTATCGAACACATCGTCCTGAAGCGTGACGGTCAAAACGTCGCGGCGCTGCTAAAGAATGGGTGGAGATTGTCACTCGGCTTGGGCGTGGAGTAACACAGCGCCATTTGGCGGTTGGTCTATAGCGCTGGCGCCCAATCTTGTAGAAGGAGTGCTTTGAGCGATGTGGAAGTCTGATTGGAATGTCTTGGTTCGCCAGTCGCTCGGCGACGGTGTTGAGCCGATTGCCGTCTTTGTTCTTCCCCCAATGGGGGAGGAGGCGAGTTCTGCAACTTTGAGTTGCTACGGAACCATCGCTGATTCCAGTCATTCCCTAGAGCCGGCTGAACGGCAAGACCGGAGGCGCTGACACAAGCCCGTGCGCCTCACTTTACAAGACGCTTGCCCAGCGAGCCGCGGCACATGGCGTTGACTTGAGCCAGGCTGGCGGCCCCAAGCCGGAGCCCTCCTCCTGGAGGCTAGTTCAGCGGCACGGGGCGCTGGATCAGGTGCAAAACGTTGCCTTCCGGATCCTGGAAAAAGACTACACGGTTGCCGCCGCGCATGCCCGCTTCGGTGAGAAAATTGACGCCCGCGGCCTTGATCCTCTCATAATCGGCGTCAAAGTCGTCGGTGATGAGAGCCAAGTGACGGAGGCCGGAATCTTTCATCTGTACAGGCCGCAAGCCGCTGTCGGCGAGAATAATCTCGATCCGGGAACGGTTCCTGGCGACGAGAAAGTAGTTGCGCGTAGCCGCGTTGTGGTCCTCCACCGTGAAATCCAGGTGCTTCACATACCACTCGGCCAAGCTGTCGGGATCCAGAGAAGCAATTGCCGTGTGCTCGATACCGTGAATCATAATCATGGATTCTACCAGTATTTCGAGAAGTCGAATTCTTCCAGCCGCCCCTCAAAGAAAATGAGCTTGCCGCGGATGGAGGCTTGCTGGCCGGGCTCCAGATCCTTGAACTTCGGGTCGGCGTGTATGCATGGATGTTTGGGATTGCCGACCATCGACAGCGTATCGGCCATCCAGGTCATGGCCATCAGTCGCGGCGCCTGGCTGGAAACCACCACCGCCACGGGCAGGTCCGCCACCGGACGTCCCCTGGTGCGCCACCCCACACGGTAGGGACCGGCGGCGTCTTCCGGCAGCGATGCCGACAGCGGCAGCCAGCCGTGTCTGGCCAAATGCACATACTTGTTTGTATTCGTGTACTCGCCAAACTCGCGGATGGCGCGCAGGAAGGCGCAGGTTTGCAAGGTGATGTTGTTAAGCGGCTCGGCCGTTCCGTTGCGCAGGCGCAATTCCAAAGCCACCACGCCATCATTTTGTTTTCGCAAGCTGCCTGAAAAACGCACTCCGTTGGGCAGCCTGCGCTCATAACCAATGCCGTCCGGCAACCGCCGCCAAGCCACCGGAGGCAGGTCGTGGAAAACCGTCGGGATGGGGGGATTCACGTGGCTAAGAAACAACAGCCCCTGGCTGGTAAAAATAGCCTCGGGGAAATCCAGCCACACATAATCCTGGCTTGGCCAAGGCGGGCTCACCCAAGCGATGTGCTCCCAACGGTAATGGGGCCGCCAAGCCCCGGGCAGGATCCGGATTCCCTTAGCGTGAGTTTCGTAAGTTTCCGGCGGCGGTCCCGCCGCCGCCAGCGCCCCAAAAGACTCCAGAAAGCCACGCCGGGAGATAGGCTTCATGGGGGATCTGCCGCCTGGATCTTACTTCTTGTCGACCTTCAGGCCCTTCACGCTCTTGG
>CAYSBM010000370.1:0-3880 GCA_964429095.1 uncultured Solibacteraceae bacterium
TCGTATTCGGCGCCCGGCTGCTGCTGACCATAGCCGGTAGCCGTGGATTCTGCGGCTGGATCTGCCCATTCGGCTCCCTGCAAGAATGGCTCGGCATGCTTGGACGGCGGATATTCGGCAAGCGCTTCAATCCTACAGGTAAGTGGGATCGCTGGCTGCGACAAATGAAGTACTTCATACTGCTGGCGATCATCCTCTTTACTTGGCATCTGGGAACGCTGGTCTTCAGACAGTACGATCCATTCCTGGCGTTCTTCCACTTGGGATTCAGCGTTCGTGAATTGCCCTGGGCGTACGCCATCCTGGGGGTGGTGCTCGCCGGTTCGCTTTACATTGAGCGTTTCTTCTGCAAGTATGCCTGCCCGCTGGGCGCGGTGCTGGGGTTGCTCGGCAGGCTCGGAATCAGCAAGGTGCGCCGCGATCCGGCTGATTGCAAAGGCTGCAACATCTGCCAGGCGCGGTGCTTTGCGCACATCGATATTCTCAACAACACGGTCATCCACGATGCCGAGTGCAACCACTGCATGGAATGCGTACTGCACTGCCCGAAACCCAACGTGCTCAAGGTATCTGCCTGGTCGGTGCCGGTTTCGGCCCGCGTTTATGGCGCCCTGCTGGTTGCGGGAATGTTCAGTTTGATCGGTGTGAGCCAGGTTGCCGGGATGTGGCGGACCAAGCCGCAATCGATTTCGTTTACTAACAAGTCAGGCAAGCTGGATCCGGACAGTATTCGCGGTTGGATGACCATCGAGGAGATCAGCAAGGGATTCAATATCCCCCTGGACTCGCTCTACCGGGCGGCCGGACTGCCTCGGCAGGTAACCCCTGAAGCCCGGCTCAACGCTATAGAACGAACATATAAGATCGGCTTCGAGCCTGACAAGATGCGCGAAGCCGTGCGCTCGCTGCTGGATGGTTCGCCAGCGCTCCCGCCGACCGACCATGCAAGAGCCATCAAGAAGACCGGCCCCGGCGATGAAAGGGAAGAGGCGGAGGTGCGCGGCTCGATGACGCTGAACGAAATCGCCCTGCGGACGGGCGTGCCGGCCGCCGCCTTACGCGCCTCGCTGAAACTGCCAGATTCGATCGACTCGCGCCAGCCGGTGCGGGAGTGGATGCACGACCGAGGTCTGTCCCTACAGGACCTTCGCCGCGCGGTGGCTGCGTGGCGGGCGGCGCACCCGTAGCTGGCCTGCTTGCCAATGGAAATTCGATGTAGAATCGTTCGGTGACTACTCGCTGGACGCGCCGCAGCCTGCTTGCGGCAGTGGGAACTGCGCCGCTGGTTTCCGCTCCTGGACGGGCGATCCGCTTCGGAGGCCCGGTCTTTCTAAGAGGCGGCGATCCGGAAGAGCTGGCGCGCGAGCATCGACGCCTGGGTTACAGCGCCGCCTACTGCCCGGCCGTGAAATTGGAGGAACCCGAAAAGATCCGGGCCATCGAAAAGGCGTTCGCGGCCCACAACGTCGTGATCGCCGAAGTGGGCGCCTGGAACAACATGCTGGACCCAGATCCGGCCAAACGCGCGGCCAACCTACAGTTCGTGTGCCAGCGCCTGGCGCTGGCCGATGAAGTGGGCGCCCGCTGTGCTGTCAACATCGCCGGCTCCTTCAACCCTCAGATCTGGTACGGACCGCACAAGAAGAACTTCTCGCGAGAGTTTTTCGACGCCACGGTGGAGAACGTACGCCGCATTCTCGGCCAGGTGAAGCCCAAGCGCGCAAAGTTTGCCTTGGAGATGATGGGCTGGGCGCTGCCCAGCGGTCCGGATGAATACCTGGAGTTGATCAGGGCCGTGGACCGGCCGGGCTTCGGCGTACACCTGGACGTCTGCAACGGAATCAACTCTCCGGCCCGGTTCTATGAGAACAGCGCCTTCATTCGGGAGTGTTTCACCAAATTAGGTCCTTATATCGTTTCTTGCCATGCCAAGGACCTCGCCTGGGTGGTCGAATTGAACGTCCATTTCCAGGAGGTCATTCCGGGGCGCGGCGAACTCGACTACCAAGCATACCTGCGCGGTCTGGCCGGTCTCGCCCAGGACGCTCCTTTGATGATGGAACACTTGCGGGACGCCGGCGAGTACGAACAAGCGCGGGATTATATCCTGAAAGTGGGCCGCCAATTAGGCCTGGCTTTCGCCTGAGGAGGAATCAAACATGGAACGCCGTGAATTCTTGACCGCGGCCGCCGCCGCTTCCGCGGCCGCGGCGCAAACCCAAGGCACGCGCCTGCCCATCAAGAAGGGCATTCTTTACGGCATGCTGCCGAAGAACATTAGCGTCTATGACCGCTTCAAGATGGCCAAAGACGTCGGCTTCGACGAGATGGAGGTCGGCACAGTCACCGACGAGAAAGAGGCTGAAGAAATCAAACGGGCCAGCGACGCCGCCCAGGTGCCCATCCATTCGGTGATGAACATGGCTCACTGGAAATATCCGTTGAGCTCCAGCGACTGGACCGTGGTGGCCGAAAGCGTCAAAGGGCTGCGCGCCAGCCTGCGCAACGCGCAACTCTGGGGCGCCGGCGCGGTGCTGCTGGTTCCGGCGGTAGTCAATCCTCAGACCAGCTACAAAGATGCCTGGCAGAGGAGCCAGAAGGAAATTCGCAAGCTTCTGCCGGAGGCCGCCAAGATGAAGGTGGTGATCGCGGTTGAAGACGTCTGGAATAAGTTTCTGCTCAGCCCGCTGGAGTTCGCGCGCTATGTTGACGAGTTTAAGAGTCCGTGGCTGCGCGCTTATTTCGACGTCGGCAACGTCGTCTTCTACGGCTACCCCCAGGATTGGATCCGCACGCTGGGCAAGCGCATCGTGAAGGTGCACCTGAAGGATTTCAAGTATGAGAAGGGGCGCACCGAATGGACTCCGTTGCGCGAAGGCTCCATTGACTGGCAGGAGGTCTACCGTGCCCTTAAAGAAATTGGCTTTCAAGGCACGGCCACTGTGGAACTGCCGGGCGGCGACGAAGCTTATCTGAAGGAAGTAAGCCGGCGCGTGGACCTCATTCTTAGCGGCGCGTAAGCTGCCGTGGCGCCAGCCAAGCGGTTACCATCGAACTATGAAGAAGTTTCTCATGGGCTTGGCGGCAGGCTTTGTCCTAGCCGGCCTGGCGGTCTTGATCGTGGCAGCCGCTTTAGTCCGCCTGGGTAGCCGGCCTCCGGCGGTAGCCGACGGTTCGGCGCTTGTATTGAAGTTAAGCGGCGAGATTGCCGAGCGCGCCCCTACTGAGATTCCCCTGCCCTGGTTCGAGCGGCAGGCGCCTTTTACCACCCGCGAGGTGTGGGAGATGCTTGCCAAGGCTGCGACCGACGACCGCATCAAAGCCGTGGTGTTGGCGCCGCAATCGCTTGAAGCCGGATGGGGGAAATTGGAGGAGATTCGCAACTCTCTACTGGCCTACCGGCGCAGCGGCAAGCCTTTGGTGGCTTATCTGCGCTCAGCGGGCATGCGCGAATATTACTTGGCCACCGCCGCCGACCGCATTGTCATGGCGCCCGAAGACGTGCTGGAGGTGAAGGGCCTGCGCGTCGAACGCACCTATTTCCGGGGCGCCCTCGATAAGCTGGGCATCCAGGTGGAAATCCTGCACGCCGGCAGATACAAGGATTTCGGCGACCGCTATGCGCGCACCTCGATGCGGCCGGAGTCCAGGGAAGTGCTGAATTCCATTCTGGATGAGCTTTATGGACGGCTGACTTCGGTTCTTGCCCAATCGCGGGGAAAGCCACCCGACCAGATCCGGGCGCTGATTGATGAGGGTCCGTTCCTGTCCCGGAATGCACTTGCTCAAGGTCTGGTCGATGCATTGGAATACGAAGACCAGAGCTTCGAGGTGCTGGGCCGGCGCTTGAAAATCTCACATTTGAAGAACACGGCCGAGC
>CAYSBM010000371.1:0-3872 GCA_964429095.1 uncultured Solibacteraceae bacterium
AGCTTCAACAGACCGTAGCAGAACATGGCGGTTGCCGAGGATTCGGGGTAACTGTCCGGATCGTCCAGGACGGTATGCCACATGCCGCTGCGATTCTGCGTACGCCGGAGCCCTTCCGACAATCGCGAGGCCGCACTTTGCAAAGCGGCATATCGGCTGTTACGGCGGTCCATCACCTCCAAAGTATCGGCCAGCGACATCAGCACCCAACCGTTGCCGCGGGCCCAAAGGGCGTTTGTCCGCTGGCCCGTTTTCCAGTCCCGCATGTGGTAGTAGAGGCCCGTAGCCGGGTCTTCAAGCGCCTCCGAGTACAACAGGATTTGCCGGGCCGCATCGTCAATCCATTCGGGCCGTGCTTGCAATTTTCCCATCCCGGCGAGTAACGGGCACGCCATGTATAGCGTGTCCACCCATAGCTGGTGATTCCCCGTCCAGTGGCTGAGCGCGCCCTGCGGGCTGCGCTCGGCACCGCGCAAGATGAAATCGTTCACCTGCCTGGCCAGACGCAGATAAGCGGGCCGGCGGCGGACCTGCGATAGATGCAGGATGGCCGTGGCGGGAGACCAGTGGCCGCAATAGCCGGGATGCTTGGCGGCCGGGTCGTCTAGAGATAAAAGAGTCTTTATATCTTTGTCAATGTACAGATCCGCCCACCGTGCTACGTAGTCGGCGTAGCGTTGCTCACCGGTAGCCTGGTAAATCTTCATCATGCCGATCATCAGTACGCCTTCGCCCCAGTTGAACGGATAGGATTCAACCGGCGTCGCCAGCACACGGTCGGCCACGCTCCTCCACCGCTCCTGGTACGGCCGGGCGGATTTGCGCAGCTCCACCAATTCGATGCGCGTTTGATCCGGATCCCAAAGGTTGAATTGCCAGCGGCGGTTGCCGGCATCACCACGCTGGAGCGCTTCCGGCGCCGCACCGCGGCCTAGCGCAAGGTCGCGGGCCTGACGCGCGGCAGAGGTTTCCAGGCAGATATGCTGCATATCGCCAATCTCCCGGTGCGCGGGCCGACCGGCATAAACCGTCACCTCGATACAATCACCTCGCTCACCGGGAATTTGCAGGCGGATTCTGTGCTTGCTCGCCCGGCCTCCACGCCAGATTTCCTTCAGGCCCAGTTGGTCCCGGTAGAAGGCCAGACTCGCCGCCTCGTCGCGCGCCATGACGCCGGCCTGGACCAGGCGCCGCGCGATCCGGGCTGGGCTGAGCGCCTGCCCCTCGGCGTTCCGGTGCAACGATTCCGGGAGGTATTCGAGAAACTCGATCATTTGCCCTTCGGGGTCCTTGATCGCGCAGAGCAAGTTGCCGGCACGGGCCTTGATGATTTCGGTGGGATGAAGGCCGCGATTCACGAGATGCCGCCGCAGGGTTGCGATATCCGGTGTTTCCAGGCAAATGTGCGAGAAGCGCGTAGATTCGCCGGCAGGCAGGCCGGGATAGAGTTCGATGTACTGCCGGTCGTTGACTTTCATGAAAGCGACAGTGGTCCTGCCACCGTCACGGAATTCAAATGGTTCACCGAAACCCAAAACGCGCCCGTAATAATCGCGGGACTTCGCCAGATTGCTGACGCGGAAAGCAACGTGCGTGATACCCCGCAACGGCAAGGGATCAGCCGCCGGCAACCGGATCGCGGCCGCTATCCCCAGAACAAGAAGAAGCAGGAACCGCATCCTCACCCTACCTCGCCAGCCATCCGCCGTCGACCACCAGCGTCGCCCCATGCACGTAGTTGCAAGCCGCCGACGCTAGAAACACAGCCGCTGGCCCAAGGTCGGCAGGCACGGCCCAGCGCCCCGCCGGGATGCGCGCCAAGATGGCCTGGTTACGCTCGGGATCGCGACGCAAGGCGGCCGTATTACTGGTCTCGACGTAACCGGGCGCGATGGCGTTCACGTTAACGCCGCTCGCTGCCCACTCGTTGGCGAAAGCCTTGACAATCTGGCTGATGCCGCCTTTGCTGGCGGCGTAGGAGGGAACCAGAATTCCGCCCTGAAAAGCCAGAAGCGACGAGACGAAAATAATCTTCCCGCTGCGTCTCTCAACCATGCGTTTGCCGATCTCACGCGTGAGGATGAAGGCGGAGCTGAGGTTGATCTCCAGAATGGTGTCCCAAAACCGGTCGGGGTGCTCGACGGCGGGTGCGCGGAGGATGGTTCCCGCATTGTTGACCAGGATATCAATCACCGGGTAATCCGCCCTCACCTGTTCGATGAACCGGTAAAGCGCAGCGCGGTCAGCGAAGTCGCAGGCGTAGCTGGCGAAACGCCGCCCGCAGGCTTCCACCTTCCCCGCGATTTCGCTGCCGCTGGGTTCCAGCGTTGCGCTGACGCCCACAATGTCGGCGCCCGCCTCGGCCAGCGCGGCAGCAATGGCGGCTCCGATGCCCCGCCGGCAGCCGGTAACCAGCGCGGTCTTGCCTTTCAGACCAAACGTTGTTTCGAGAAATGAGCTCATCCGGAGATAGCGGCCCAGGGCCTCTCTCTACATTAGAGCGCGGAAATCTACCGGATCCACATCACCGAACTCCTGGTTTTCTCCCGCCATAGCCCACAGAAACTTGTACGGGCCCGTCCCCGCGCCCATATGCAGGCTCCACCAGGGGCTGAGCACTGCCTGCCGGTCCCGCACGATCAGGTGCCGGGTGGCTTCCGGCACACCCATCACATGCAGCGCCAATCCGTCCGGCATGTCGAAGTAAAGGTATATTTCGCTGCGTCGCGAATGCGTGTGCGGTGGCATGGTGTTCCACACACTGCCTTCGAGCACCTCGGTGAACCCCATCACCAGTTGACAGCTTTCAATCCGCCCCGGCCCGATGTAGCGGATCACGCGGCGCCGGTTGGCATGGCGCGATTCGCCCAGCTCTACAACCTCGGCCTCCTCACGCCGCAAAAATGCCGTCCGGTGGCGGCAATGCGCCGGAGCGCTGGCTATATAAAGAACTGCCTCGCCGGACGCCGGGGGTTCAAAAACGATCTCCCGCTCGCCTTTGCCCACGTAAAGGCAGTCGAGCCGCTCCAGAGTGTAACGCGTCCCACCGACCGTAACCGGGCACTCAACGCCGATATTCAGGATCCCCAACTCCCGCCGCTCGGTGAAGTATTCGGTCCCAAGTTCCGGAAAGCCGGACAAGGAGATGCTCGAGCAGGGCGCAGCCCCGCCGACGATGAGCCGGTCCAGATTCGTATAGACCAGGTTCAACTCCCCGGGCTGAAACAAGTCCTCGAGCAAAAAATGCCTCCGAAGTTCGGATGTGCTCATGCGTTCGATTCCAGCGGCTTCCGGCGTCTCCAGCAGACGCAGTGACGCCTGCGCAATACTGGCGTGCGTACTCATACGAAATGCAGGCTAAGCGAACCGGGCTTGGAAATCAACGCACTTTGGCGTGGATTTTCATAACTCAGCTTCAGAGTTCGTGAATCTCAGGGCGGGGGATGATAGAATCCGAGGCAGGACGGATATGCAGTCATGCCCGGCTGGCAGCGCTCGATGCGCCCCGCGATGACCACGTGGTCGGCTGCGGGGATCAGGCGTGCTTTGCAGCGAATGTAACAAAGGGAGCAAGGAGTCCGCATGGAACTATCGCAGCTCAGGGCGATTCTCGCCCTGCGCGAGGCATCAAGCTTCGCCAAGGCAGGCGAGCAGTTGCATCTATCCCCACCCGCGGTCTTCGGCCAGATACGCCAGCTCGAAGACGAACTTGGAGAGAAGCTCTACGAGCGCATCGGCAAGCGATTGCAAATGACCGCAGCAGGCGAACTGCTGGCCGAACGCGCGCGAGTCATCCTTCAGGACCATGATGAAGCCGTCATGGCGATCAAGGAATTGAGCGGCGTGCGGCGGGGCGTGCTGCGCCTGGGCTG
>CAYSBM010000372.1:0-3049 GCA_964429095.1 uncultured Solibacteraceae bacterium
ACCCTGCGGACCTCCGCCCCTAATCTGATGATCCCAAGCCACATGCAGCAAGAACAGAAAGAAAAACGCCATCACCGTATGGCGGATCGCACGCGGAGATGGACGCCACCGTGTCTTAGTGGGGATAAAGCCCATTGTGTTCATAAGGCAGTAAACTCTCCAGTTCGGCTGGCACGAGACGCACTCCAGGGGCCAATTCATAACTCATGATATTTCTGTCATTTACACGTCTCTTATGGAGCCGGCCAAGCAAGAATCGCGTAGCGGGGGTTTCAAGCGCGCAGTTTTTGCGCTACTCGACGAGGTCTCGACCGATGAGGAGACTGGAGAGCAAGCTCACCGGTATGATCTACCTCAACAATGCAGCCGCTGGTTGGCCAAAGGCGCCCGGCGTAGCCGAGGCGGTTCGTCTGGCCCTGGAACAGCCGCCTACCATGCCCGGACGCGAGAACTCGGCGTCGCAAGCCTTAGTGGGGCTGCGAGGAGTCCGCGTGTACGGGCGGGATTCTGCATGTAAAACTATTCCAGTAGTATCTTTTTGCGTGCAAGGCATCCCGGTAGAAGAGTGCGGCGACGACTACGGCGAGTTTGTCGTCACGCGCGCAACCTGTTGAGCACCCTGCCCGCATCCTTATCTCTGTTGAATGTGATAAACCATATGCTGAGACTGAGATCCCGGCATGTCAAATACAATTACCCGGCGGCGGTGGCTGGCGCGAGCCGCCGCCTTCTCCGTTGTTACCTCTCGCAAGAGCTTCGGTTATCCGTCGCAAACCCGCCGCATCACCATCCATCCGGACATTGAAGCCGGCCTCATCCGCCCGGAACTGCACGGCCACTTCGCCGAGCACCTCGGTAGCTGCATCTACGGCGGCTTGTGGCTGGGAAAGAATTCGCCGATGGCGGACGCCCACGGCTTCCGGAAACAGGCCGTGCAGTACTTGAAAGAGCTGGGCGTTCCCGTGCTGCGATGGCCGGGCGGATGCTTCGCTGACGACTACCACTGGCGCGATGGGATCGGCCCTCAGGCGAACCGGCCCAAGCGAGTCAATATCTGGTGGGGCGATTACACAGAGGACAACAGCTTTGGCACCCACGAGTTCGTGGCCTTGTGCCGCGCCATCGGCGCCGAACCCTACTTCGCCGGAAACCTGGGCAGCGGGACGCCCCAAGAGTTCCGGGATTGGGTGGAGTACTGCAACTACCCTTCCGGCAGCGCTCTTTCCGATGAGCGCATCGCCAACGGGGCTCGGGAACCGTTCCGTGTGCGCTACTGGGGGGTGGGCAACGAGAACTGGGGTTGCGGCGGCGCCATGACGCCCGAAGAGTATTGCGCCTTGTACCGGCGGTTTTCGACTTACATCCGTCCCTTCGGCGGCACACAGCCCTACCTGATCGCTTGCGGGCCGAACAGCAACGACCTGGAATGGTCACGCCGCTTTATGCGCTCGCTGGAAGACGCCAAACACGGCCGCCGTCCCGACGGCTTCGCCATGCACTTTTATTCGGGCGGCAAGAATACGCCGCAGGCTTATACGGTGGAGAACATGCGCGAACAGCTTGCCAGCTTCGCCCGTATGGAGCAGGCCGTTTTGCAGCAGCGCGCCTTGCTGGATTCTTACGATCCGCAGCGCAAAATCGGGCTGCTCATAGATGAATGGGGCGTATGGGACCGCATGATTCCGGAGGAGGAAAAGCGCCTGGGGCGCTTGTTCCAGCAGAACACCATTCGCAGCGCGGTAGCTGCGATGCTGGGACTCAATGTGTTTCACCGCCAGGCCGGCAACCTGGTGATGTGCAATATCGCGCAGACGGTGAATGTGCTGCACGCCATGTTGCTTACCGAACGGGACCGCTGCATCCGCACGCCGAGCTATTACGCTTTTCAAATGGCCGCGCCGCACCGCGGCCAGACTGCGGTTCGTGTCGAAACCAAAGATACCTCGCCGCTGGCAGTATCCGCGGCGGCCTCGCGACGTTCCAACCGCATCGTCCTCACTCTGGCCAACCCCAGCCACGACGCCGGCGTGAAACTTGAATGCCTCCTTGCGGGCTGCCGGCTGTTGAGCGCCGAGGCGCGGTTGCTCCATCACGAGGACTTCAACGCCGCCAATACGTTCGACGAGCCGGACCGCGTTGTTCCCCGCAACTATCCGGTCTCATCCAGCGGAGCGATGCTGGCCGTAGACCTGCCGCCCATGTCGGCCGCTTCGATTCTGATGGTGGCGCAAGAGGTGGGGGCTGCGTCATAATCGGCCCATGAATGAATTGAAGTTGCTTGGTGTCGGCCTGGCCGCGGGCGTTGCTGCCGGGATGTTCGGTATCGGCGGCGGACTCATCATCGTGCCCGCTCTTCTAATTCTGGTCGGGTTGAAAGAGAAACAATCCATCTGCACCAGCCTGGCTTCGCTGATTCCGCCGGTGGGTCTGCTAGGCGCTGCTGAGTATTACCGGGAAGGCTACATCAACATCAAGTACGCCTTACTGATTGCTTTGGGTCTTTTCATCGGCGCGTACTTCGGCGCCCGGATTGTCACCTCGATGCCGGACGCCGTCATCCGCCGCCTTTATGGCCTATTTCTGCTGGTGCTTGCGGCTCGGATGCTGATCGCGGGAAAGTAGAGGCGCCGCACTTCAACCCTTGATCACGCCGATCGGGCGCAGCCGCGCGACTTTCCCAGCCAATCCTGCCTGAACCACGACTTCGATCACTTCGTCGACGTTCTTGTAAGCTTCCGGCGCCTCCTCGAGGATTCCATCCCGCGTTTCGCAGCGAATGAAAATGCCGGCATCCTCCAGCTGCTTGCGCACTTCGGCGGCGTTGCGCCCCTTGCGAGCTGCGGTTCGGCTCATCAGCCGCCCGGCGCCGTGGCATACGCTGCCGAAGGTTTCTTCCATCGCGCGGGGAGCTCCGGCCAGAACCCATGATGCCGTTCCCATGCTGCCGGGCACCAGCACCGGTTGCCCCGTGCTCCGGTAGACGGCCGGCAATTCGCGGTGTCCCGGCGGAAACGCCCGCGTGGCGCCCTTGCGGTGGACCAGCACGGTA
>CAYSBM010000372.1:3084-3858 GCA_964429095.1 uncultured Solibacteraceae bacterium
TGCTTCTCGCGCTTGGCGATGTTGGGGCAAACGTCGTAGACTAGCTCGAGCCGCGCCCGTTCGCCGAACACTTTTTTCACCGATCCGCGCAGGAAGTGCAGGATCGCCTGGCGGTTGGCCCAGGCGAAATTCGCCGCCGCGCGCATGGCGCCCAGGTACGCCTGACCTTCGGGAGAACGGATGGGTGCGCAAGCCAGTTGCCTGTCGGCAACGGTGATGTTGTATCGCTTCATGGCCGCGCCCATCTGGGCTAGGTAGTCCGTACAGACCTGGTGTCCCAAGCCGCGTGAACCGCAATGGATCAGAATGGCTACCTGTCCGGCTTCGATGCCAAAGGCACGCGCGGCCTCCGGATCGAAAATGGAATCAACCGTTTGAAACTCGAGAAAATGATTGCCGGCGCCCAAGGTGCCGAGTTGCGGACAACCTCGCTCTTTGGCGCGTGCGGAAACGCAGCCAGCATCGGCTTCACCGATTGCGCCGCGCTCCTCGCAATATTCAAGGTCACGCTCCTCGCCGTAACCGTGTTCCACCATCCAGCGCGCGCCTTTTTCCAGCACCTCATCCAATTGGCGGGAACTGATTTTGAGTGGACCGGCGCTGCCCGTCCCACACGGCACGTCGCGAAAGACCTGGTCGAGCAGTTCTTTCAAACGCGGGCGCACATCCGCTTCGCTCAAATTGGTGCGGACCAGGCGGACGCCGCAGTTGATATCGAATCCCACCCCGCCCGGCGAAACCACGCCCTCCTCCCAATCGAGAGCCGCCACGCCG
>CAYSBM010000373.1:0-3853 GCA_964429095.1 uncultured Solibacteraceae bacterium
CCGAGGGAAGCAAGGGGGAGACCCAACGCTTGTAGAAGCTTAGAAGCCAAATTATGGCCTGCTGCATTGGATGAACAACCTCTCAACTTCGCGTTCCAGTTGCTCGAAACCGGCTTCCAGCGCTGCCTGATGGGGCTTCAATACAATCCACCAGCCGGCTTGAAGATGGCCTAGGTGCAACCGAACCGCCTCGCGCATCCGGCGGCGGAGCCGGTTGCGAACCACAGCGTTACCTGCCGCCCGGCTCACGGCGAAGCCGATCCGGGACCCAGTTTCCTTGGGAGGCTGGTAACAGGCCGCTGAAAACAAACGCCCCGACCTTCGAACCCCCTTGTTGAGGACCTCTTGAAACTGAGAGGTCTTCAACAAGCGGGCACGCTTCGGAAAGGAATAACCGGGGCTTTTAATTTGAGTATCTTTACTTGGCGTAACGAACGGCTCTTTGGCTGCTCCCTGTGAGTTTCTTGCGGCCTTTCGCCCGGCGGCGCGCCAGGACGGCGCGGCCGTCCTTGGACTTCATTCTTTCCCGGAACCCGTGAGTTTTGGCTCGTCTGCGATTGTTTGGCTGAAACGTACGTTTTGGCATGCTATTTCCTTTGCGCCCGGCACACAATACACTGCGTGGCGCTCAATGGTGTGAATCCCGGGGAAGCCCCAGAACTCTCAGTATATTAGGCGCTTGGCGGGGGTGTCAAACCCGAAACCGCAACGGTGGATGTACACTTTGGGTGGGGGTGATGAATGCCCGAGCGCAAAGAGACCATCCACGGCATGCGGCCCACGACGGCTGTGCTCACCAAGGGTTATGATCCCAGGCTTTCTGTAGGTTCAGCGCGGCCGGCGGTGTTCCGGAGCTCCACTTATGTGTTCTCGAGCCCGGAGGCTGCCGAACGCGCCTTTGCTGTGGCCGGCGGCCGTGTCAAAGCGCGCCCGGAGGAGGCGGTCGAACTGATCTACGCGCGCATCAACCATCCCAACGCCGAAATCCTTGAGGATCAGATCGTTCCTTTGGAGAAAGGAGCTCAGGCCGCGGCGGTGTTCAATTCCGGCATGGCGGCTATCATGACGGTGCTCACGGGATTGGTGCGCCCCGGCCAGCGCGTTGTGCACACGGGTCCGGTATATGGCGGGACCCAGCGTTTCCTGCACGAGTTTGCCGAGCCATTTGGTATCCCCGCGGTAGCCGTCCCGGCAGGAGACGGCGAGGCGCTGGATGCGGCCATCGCCTCGACGCCGGATCTGGGGGCGGTTTTCATTGAGACCCCCGCCAATCCCACGATGGTGATGACTGATATTCGGCGGGCGGCGGATGCCACGGCGAGGCGTCCAATCAGTGGGCACAGAGCGTTTCTTGTGGTAGACAACACCTTCCTGGGGCCCACCTTTCAGCATCCGCTTGCATTGGGCGCCGACTTGGTGGTTTACTCGGCGACCAAGTATTTGTCCGGCTTCAGCGACATGTTGGCGGGCGTGGCGCTGGCGCGCGATCCGGCGCTGATTCAAACTGTCCAGGCTGCGCGCGTGATGTTCGGCAACATCTTGCAACCGGACGAATGCTGGATGCTGGATGGCCGGCTACCCACCGTCACCTTGCGTATGAACAAGCAGAGCAAGAATGCGCAGCGCATCGCCGAGCGGCTGGCCAAGCATCCGCGCGTCGAGAAGATGCGCTATCCGGCGCTTTTTGAAGACGGCGAACAGGTCAGAATCCGGGACGCACAATGTGAATTTCCCGGGGCTATCTTTTCGATGGAACTGGCAGGCGGACGGGCTGCGGCCTTCGAGTTTCTACGGCGGCTCCGTCTCGCGCGGCTGGCGGTGTCGCTCGGAGGTGTGGAAACTCTGGCTTGCCACCCGAAGACCACAACGCACTCCGGTTTAACAGAAGAGGAATTGCGCGCTGCGGGCATCACGGATTCGCTGGTGCGCGTTTCGGTGGGCGTGGAAGACTGGCGCGATCTTGTGGCCGATTTTGAGCAGGCTCTGGACGCGATCTGATTCCGGCGGCGCGGTCGAAAATCTCCTGACGGGGCATGCCCGCCGCTTCGTACATGGCGAAGATATTGTCCAGCGGGGTTTCAGGCGGCACAGTGTGGGAAGCCGCGAGAATGTAACCGCCACCATCGGAGGTCATCCCTTCGATGAGGCGTTCGGTGGCGCGGCGCACTTCGGCGGCGGAGCCCGCGGGGAGCACGCCTTGCGTATCCACCCCACCCATGAAGGCCAGCTTGGAGCCAAATTCGCGCTTGAGCTCGAACGGTTCCATGCCCGGGCAGTTGCACTGGATAGGATTCAGCACGTCGACGCCAATCTCAATCAGGTCGCCGATAATGGGGCGCAACGCGCCGCAGCAATGATAGGCCACCGGCAGGTTGTGGGCCTTGCCGACTGCGGCGATGCGCGCCAGGTGCGGTTTGATCAGTTCGCGCCAGAGCCTGGGGCTCATCAGCATGGAGGTTTGTCCGCTGACGTCGTCACCCAGCCACAGCCAGTCCAGGTTCATACGCTCGCAGGCAGGTTCGGCCAGCGCGATAGAAAAGTCTGCGCACCGCTTGAACATTTCCGAGGCGAATTCGCGATCCTCGGCCATGTCCAGCATGGCCATCTCCATGCCCCGCAGGCGCCAGTACATTTCGAAGATGCAGGGAGAAACGTCGCAGCCGATGAAGAAATCGCGGCGGTTGTCGAGCACGGGCTGCATCAAACCGAGCAGGAACTCGAGATGGTCATAGGGGAAGCGGTAAGCCAGGACTTCACGCCGGGTGGCGGCGGCCAGCGGAAAGTGTTCGATCTGGTTGAAAAAGTGGCGCTTCACCCAGTGAATGCCCCACAGGTCGACGTGGCCTTCGCCGTCGTTTTCGTGAACGATCCCCTCCATGGCATAGTTGTTGTTCACCCAGGCCTGCACCACGTCGTTGCCCATGGCCTCGGCGACCAAGCCGGGCGGAATCTCGAGCACATCTGCCAGGTGCCGCGTCGTGCTGGGATGAAACCACATGAAGATGGGAACACGATCGACGGGTTGTTTGTTTAGGGCGGCCCGGACTCGCTCGCTTGATGTCACTGATATTGCTCCTCCTTCGTTGTGTACCATATTACGGTTGGACCTCGAATACGATGGATAACTTTGGCGCCGGCCTCTTGGTGATGTTGGTGAGCGGTTGGCTCAACTCTGCGTTCCCCTTGCCGCTGAAATTCGCCAGAGGATGGAAGTGGGAAAATACCTGGCTGGTCTTCTCGATTCTGACGTTCTGGCTGTTGCCGTGGGCGGTGGCGTGTTCCTTCAACCCGGGATTGGGAGCGATCTTTGTGAACACCCCGTGGAAAAACTTCGCGCCCGCGGCCGGCTTCGGCCTGGTGTGGGGTTTTGCGCAAGTGACTTTCGGACTCTCATTTCCGTTAGTAGGCATGGCCATGTCGTTCGCCATCGTCATCGGTTTGTGCGGCGTGTTGGGCAGTTTCATCCCCATGGCCGTGTTTCATCCCGATCAATTGCTGGGGGTGCGCGGAGCGGCTCTCCTGGCAAGCACGCTGATCCTGGCTGCGGGGTTGCGCCTGTACACACAGGCCGCGCGGCAAAGAGAAGCGGACTCGAACCCGGCCGGACGCTCCGAGTGCCGGTCGAACTACCGGCTGGGTCTGATATTGTGCGTTTTTACCGGAGTGTTGGGCAGCGCGCTGAATCTGGGCTTCGCACTCAGCGACACGCTGGCCAAACGGCTGACGGGCGCTGGCTCAACACCGCTGGCGGCCAGTTTTGCGGTGTGGGCAGTGGTGCTGGTTGGCGGATCAATTCCACACCTGGCCTATTCAATCTATCTACTGATGAGGAACCGCACGTTCGCATGCTTCG
>CAYSBM010000374.1:0-3841 GCA_964429095.1 uncultured Solibacteraceae bacterium
GACCGATGCCGGTCTGGACCCCACGGTGGTTGTCGGCGGCCGCGTGAACCTGATGGGCGGCACCAACGCGCGCGTGGGGGCCGGCGACTTACTAGTGGTTGAGGCCGATGAGAGCGACGGTTCCTTCCTCAAACTGGCGCCTATTCTTGCCGTCATTACCAACATCGACCGCGAACACGTCGATCACTACGCCTCGCTGGAAGCCACCCGGGCGGCCTTCAGCGATTTCGCCAACAAGGTCCCTTTTTATGGCGCTTCCATCCTGTGCCTGGATGATGCAAACGTGCAACAGACGCTGCCATCCATCAAGCGGCGGACGATTACTTATGGAACCAGCGCGCAGGCGGATCTTCACATCTTTGACGCTGTCTGCACGCACTTCAGCTCCAGTTTTCGCCTGCGGTTCCGGCAGGAGGAGCTCGGCGAATTTTCGCTGGCCATACCCGGCCGCCACAACGTGCTGAATGCGGCCGCCGCCGTGGCAGTGGCGCTGGAACTGGGAGTGGAGCCGGAGACGGCGCGCAGGGCGCTGGCGGGCTTTACGGGCGTCGACCGGCGCTTCCAAAGGCGGGGGGAGGCAAACGGCGTCACGGTAATCGACGACTACGGGCATCATCCGACCGAAATCCGTGCCACCCTGGCGGCGGCGCGCTTATGCCGCTTCAAGCAGGTGCACGTCTTATTTCAGCCGCACCGCTACACACGCACCGCCGCGCTGATGGATGAGTTCGCGGCGAGCTTTCATCAGGCCGACACCGTCCATGTGTTGGACATTTATGCAGCCAGCGAGGCTCCGATCGAGGGCGTGAGCGCCGAGTCGCTGGCCGAGCGGTTGCGGGAATTCGGCCATCGTGGAGCCCGCTATGCGGGCACCCTCGCCGCCGGAGTCGAGGCCATTGCGGAACTGGCTGCGCCCGGCGACCTGGTGTTGACGCTCGGAGCGGGCAACGTCTGGCAAGCCGGGGACCGCATTCTGGAACGCTTGCGGGAGAAGCGCCGATGAAACGCAGGCTCTACTCGGTGGGTATCCTGGTTGCGGTGGCGCTGGCGGCGGCAGCCAGCCTGGCGGTCTACTGGCGCCTGGAGCGCTTTCTGATCAGCGACTCCCGCTTTGTCATGGCTGCGCCGCCCGCCTATGGCGATGCCTCTCCTAGCCTGGTGATTCAAGGAATTGAACACGTATCTCGTGCGCGCGTAATGAACATATTTGACCCGGACTTTGGCCGGAGCGTATACCTGGTTCCTCTGGCCGAGCGCCGGCGCGCGTTGCTGGAAATCGATTGGGTGAAAAAAGCCAGCGTTTCCCGCATCTGGCCGAACACCATCATGGTGAAGATCGTGGAACGCCAACCGGTGGCCTTTGTGAAAACGCCGGCCTCCGAGCAGGGCGCCGCTCCGTTTGTCCTCATTGACGAGCAAGGCGTAATACTCCGGCCGCGCACACCGGCACGGTTCACTCTGCCTGTGCTGGTAGGGCTGCCCCCTGGCGCCGGCCCGACCGTGCGGCGCGACCGCGTGGGCCGTATGTTACGGCTGCTCGAGGAACTGGGGCCGCTGGCCGCGAAAATTTCCGAGGTGGATGTGAGCGACCCGGAGAACTTGCAGGTTACCGAACAAGCCGAGGGCCAGGCCGTGGTGCTGATCCTCGGCAACCGTAATTTCTTGACACGGCTTGAGCGTTTCCATCAACGCTATCCGGAGATCCATAAACGGCTGCCCGGAGCGGGGATATTCGATCTGCGGTTGGATGACCGGATCACGGCTTTGGAGGCCAACGCCAGTGCCCGCTAAATACGGTTATGCGGCCGGCTTGGATACCGGCAGCGCCTGGACGCGGGTAGTGATTTGCGCTCTCGACGGCGGCGAGTTGCGCTACGCCGGCCACGGCGAAGCGCCTTCGATGGCCTGGAACAAGGGCCGCTTGCGCGATCAGACGGCATTGTCGGAATCCATACGGCAGGCCTTTGGCCAGGCAGAGGCGCGCGCCGGGGTGAGCGTGGACGGGGCGGTGGTTGGCGTGGGTGGAACCGCCGTGGAAAGCGTCGGCGCCAGCGGACTCTACGAGTTCGGCCGGGCTCGCGAAATTGAGCGCGGGCATTTGGAAGCCGCCGTCGAAATGGCCGCCCAGCTCCAGTCGAACCGCTATGTCTTTCAGCTTCTGCCGCAGGATTTCACCGTGGATGGCCGCGCGGGTTACCGTAATCCGGTGGGCGTGCGCGCTTCGCGGCTGGAAGCCAATGTCTGCCTGATGACGACTACCGTGCCTGAGCATCAATGCCTGGTGGACGCAGTGCATCAGGCGCACCTGGCGGTGGAGGAAACCATCTTTGAAGGGATGGCTGCGGCCTATGCAGCGGTGCTGGCGGAGGAGCGTGCGCGCGGTGTGGCGGTGGTTGACATCGGCGCCCACTCGACCGAGCTCATCGTTTACGACGGCGAGGCCTGTGTGTGCGCGTGCAGCATTCCGGTGGCGGGTGACCACTTCTCGCGCGATGTGGCCTGGCGGTTCACTGTCTCTTTGGAAGACGCCGAGCGCATCAAACAGCAGTACGGCTGTGCGGTTCTCGGTCTTACGGCTGACAACAGCCTCATCGACGTGCCGACGCCGGACGGCCGTGCGCCGCGCGAGGCCCCGCGCCGCGACCTGAACGAAGTGCTCGAGGCGCGGGCGGAGGAATTGTTCTTCTTGGTGAGGGAGGAGATTGCCGCCGCTGGAATGGAGCAAGATCTGATGGAAGGCGTGATTCTCGCAGGCGGCGGGGTGGGGTTGAACGGGATGTGCGATATGGCCGAACGGGTCTTGAATTGCCAGGCCCGCCACGGTCTCCCGGTGGGAATTGCAGATTGGCCGGATGAGATCAATGATCCGGCTTGGACTACGGCGGCGGGCTTGGCGATGTATTCGGCGCGTTTGAAATACCGCCGCTCGGCGCATCGCGGCGCGCCGGGTTTGCTAGGCCGCCTGGTGGGTTGAGGCGCGGGACTGCTTTGGCGCGGCCCGCCTTTGGAGGTTTTCTGGCATGGAACAAAGGGAACCGGCTGTGGACGATCTCAAATTCGAGATTGAGGAAGAAGCTTTGCCCGGCACGCGGATCAAGGTAGTAGGAGTCGGCGGGGGCGGGTCGAATGCCGTGGCGCGCATGCTCAGTGAGGGATTGGCTGGGGTGGAATTCCATATCCTCAACACTGCCACCCCGGCGCTCCGGGCCTCCACCGTTCCGAACAAGCTGGCCATCGGCGCAAAGATCACCAACGGTCTGGGGGCGGGTTCCGATCCAGCCATCGGCCGGCAAGCCGCGCTGGAAGACACCGAGCGCATCGTGGAGATCCTGCAAGGCGCCGACATGGTTTTCGTAACCGCCGGCCTGGGCGGAGGAACCGGCACCGGCGCCGCGCCGGTCGTGGCGTCGCTGGCCAAGGAACTCGGTGCGCTGGCCGTAGCCGTGGTCACCCAGCCATTCGAGGTTGCAGGCCCGCGCCGGCGCCGGCCGGCGGACCCGGGGCTGACGGAACTGGCCGCCACGGTGGATACGGTTATTTCAATTCCCAACGACCGGCTGCTCGAATTGGTTCCCCGCGGCACCAGCGTCTTCGAAGCTTTCCGCATTGCTGACGACGTCCTTCGGCAGGCGGTTGAAGGCATCAGCAACATCATCACCACCCCTGGTTTGATTAACCGCGATTTCTCCGACATTCGCAGCATTATGCTCGGAATGGGACACGCCATGATGGGCACGGCCACCACCAGCGGAGAGAACGCTGTAGTGGAAGCCGCCCGGCAGGCGATCGCCTGACCGCGGCTGGAGCGGGGCCGCGTGGCCGGCGCGCCCGGCATCCTCAA
>CAYSBM010000375.1:0-1811 GCA_964429095.1 uncultured Solibacteraceae bacterium
ACGGCCGCAGCGGCTTGCTCTGCTTCTTGCTGGCCAACCGGGACATCATCCACTCGTTCCACTCTCGCGTGCTCAAGGGGGTGGAAGATTACTGCCAGCAGCATCACCGCCAGGTGATCTTCACTACCTTTGATTACGGACCTGAGGAAACCATGCCTGCTGAAACGCTGCCCCGCATGGTGCGCGAGTACCGCGCCATTGACGGAGTGCTGGTGGCCGGAACAAATTATCCGAACCTGTTGCGCTACCTGACGCGGGTTGAGCTGCCTTACGTCTTGTTTGGGAACAACCTGGTCACCGGCGCGCTCGCCCTGCCACGCAAGAATGCGGTGTCATTCGACGAACAGGCGGGCGCTCGCGAGGCGGCTGAGTTTCTGTTGGAACTCGGCCACCGCCACATTGCCTTTGTCGGGGATTTGAGCAAGCCGTGGTACCTGCGCCGCTACGAGGGATTCCGCCAAGCGATGGAGCAACGCGGTCTGCCTCCGGCGGTGGTTGACCTCCGCGGTGAAGACGATTGCGCCGAACTCGGCCGCCGCGCTGTGGCGCTCTTGCTGCGCCGCTACCCTCAGACCACTGCCATTCTGGCGCAGGACGATGAAACCGCCTGCGGAATGTTGGAGAACCTGGAGCGGCTCGGTATCCGGGTGCCGGACGGTATGAGTCTGATGGGCTATGACGACATCGCCGAGATCCGCTATCTGCGGCCCGCACTCACCACTGTGCGCGTTCCCAAGGCCCGGATCGGCTGGCAGATGGCCGAGTGCCTGGCCGGGATGATGAGCGGCAAGCGTATGCAAGTGCCGCCTCCGCTGGCAACCGAACTGGTAATCCGCGATTCCTGCGCGCGGCTGGTGCCCTGACCGGCTACCAGCGGAAACGCTTTCTTAGGCCTGCGCGGCAAGCGCCTGGCGATTTTCGTAAATCTTGGCCACCGCCCGGTAGATGTCATCCATATCCTGGCGCTCGCCCAGAAGCATGCTCTGGTGAAAGCCCACGGTTTCCTCCACCAAACGGTCGCATTCCGGGCACTGGTTATCCGCCGCGTAATTGGCCAGCTTCTGCCGGGGATAAATCGCCTGGTAGGCCTTCGAGCGCAGCGCGTCCTCGACGCATCCTTCTTTGTTGATGGGCTTGCCTTCGATGACTCCCAGGCCTTTGCTCGAAGGTACGCCTTCCTTACGCAACGCCGCGATGAACTTCTCGCGGGAAAGGCCGTTGAACTGCTCCTTCTTATACCGGAAGCCGTAGTAGTAAAAGGCGGTTCGCGTGACCTGCGGATAGTCCTTGCGCGGGACAATGCCCGGTATCTGTTTGAGCTTTTCGGTGAGGTAGGCGGCGTTCTCGCTCCGGCGGCGGCACTCGGCGTCGAAATTCTCGATCTGGGTCATCAGAATGGAGGCCTGGTATTCGGCCATGCGGCACTTGGTCCCCAGAATCACATGGCCTTCGCCGCTTGGTGCCGTGACGCTGCCGTAGGGCCGCCCCATATTGTGGAACGAATAACAGCGGTCCATCAGCTTGCGGTCATGGCCGAGGACGGCGCCTCCTTCGCCACAAGTGAGCGACTTGCCGTTCTGGAAGCTGAAGCAGCCCAGGTCTCCCAAGGTGCCCACTTTCCGGTTGCGCCACTCGCCGCCGTGAGCTTCGCAAGCATCCTCAATGACCTTGAGATTGTGCTTGCGGGCAATCGCGTTGATACGGTCCATGTCGCAGATGCCGCCGATGATGTGCACTGGGAGGATGGCGGCGGTGTGCTTGTTGATTTTGGCTTCGATCTTGGCCGGATCGATTTGCCAAGTGTCGGGGTC
>CAYSBM010000375.1:1821-3834 GCA_964429095.1 uncultured Solibacteraceae bacterium
AAAGCATTGGCCAGCAGGATCGGCAGCACGGAAGCTACGAAGGTGTAAGGCGTAGTGATGACTTCGTCTCCCGCCCCGATGCCCAGCGCGCGAACGGCTGTGATGATGGCGTTGGTGCCGTTGCAGGTAGCCAGGCAATAAGGCGCTCCCATGAGCCGGGCAAAGCGCTCCTCGGCTTGGTCGACAACCTTGGCCCGGCTCCAGACGCCGCTGCGCAACACGGGCAACACCGCCCGTTCGTCGCTTTCCCGGAAAACCGGCCAGCGCGGCCATGGCGCGGTGCGCACTGGCTGGCCTCCCAGCATGGCTGCCTGGCTAGCCCGGCCATATAAGAGACGGCCGGAACTGGACACCAAAGCCGCACTCGCCGGCGCCGCGCCAAGCAACTGCCGCCGGCTCACTTTCCGATCATGCATTTTCAAATCTCCCTTCGTTAGAAGCCGATTTTCAAACTAAATTGCAGCACCCGAATTCCGCCGACGCTGGCAATTTGGCCAAAGGTAGCGCGCCCTAGCCGGACTTCCGGGTTACCCAGTTGCGGGTGGTTGAACAGGCTGAAGAACTCCGCGCGGAACGTGGTCGTCATGCTCTCCCGGATGAACCTCATCGGGAAGGACTTCGACATGCTGACATCCGTGCCCGAGCCTCCCGGTCCGCGCAAAATCCCCCGCCCGGCGCTGCCCCAGGTGCCAGGTTGCGCCTGTTGCACCGCGGCCTTGTTGAAGTATTGAGCAATGCGCTCGCCCCGGGGGCGGTCGTTGGGCAGATACAGATTTCCAGAAATCACCGCCAGTGGGGTTCCAGCGCCCGCCATAGCGTCGTTGGTGCTGGTGAAACTCAGTGGCCCGCCGGTGCTCGCGCTGACGATGCCGCTGAATTGCCAGTCGTCGGTAAGGATCCCCAGGTAGGGCGAGCTCAAAGCTTTACCGAGCCGGGGGAGGTTCCAGACGAAGGAACTCACAAACAGGTGTGCGCGGTCGAAATCCGACGGGCCGCGCTGCATTCGCCAATTATAGGGATTCCAGACGCTACCGGTGGAGGCCTCATTGTTCGTGGAACGGTAGTCCAGCGCTTTGGAGAAGGTATAGGAGGCCTGTACGCTAAAGTCATGGCTGAAACGCTTCCTCGCCGAGGTTTGCAGCCCGTTGTATAACGAGTTCAGGCCATTGAAAACGCCGGAAACGCTCGAAAACTCGGGGAACGGGCGGCGCCCGTTCACATTGGCGCGGTTCAACGCCAGATTCTTGGTGGGATCGGGATCCAGCGTGTAGTTGTAAGTGGGGGGATTCAACTGGATGTCCGAGGTCAGTTGCGACGCCTTGCTGCCCACGTAGCTCAACTGGAAGGTCCAGTCCGCGATTCCTTTTTCCAGAGTCACATTCCAGTTTTGGGTGTATGGCAGCTTCAAGGTGGGCTGGTAAACCACTGCCGAAGTTGGAATCTGGAACGGCGTGTTGGGGTCGAAATCCCCGGAGAATGGAAACAGGTTCAGATTTTGCCGGCCCCGGTACGGATCATCGAACAACCCATCCTGGAAGGCGACCGTGAAGCTGAACGGCGTCTGCAAGTTCATGTTATTCAGGGCGTACATCATGGGGACGTCGTAAAAGATGCCGTACCCCGCCCGCAAACTGGTTCTGCCGTCGCCGTTCACGTCCCACGCGATACCGGCCCTTGGCGCGAACTGTTTCTTGCTGGCCGCGACGCCACTCTTGGGAATCGTGTATCCCGACACCGTGTCCCCAGGATAGAAAAGACCTCGGGGGGCATTCACGTAACGCTGTGATTTCAGCCCCTTCCTGTAGTCATCGATCCGGAACTGCACCTGCCGGTCTTGCAGGTCCGTCATCGGTGTATAAGGCTCCCACCGGAGGCCGTAATTCAGTGTAACGCGCCGGGAGATTCGCATGGCATCGTTGAAATAGAAGGCCTGGTAATGGTAACGGCGAGCTTCGTTTTCGCCATTGCTCTGGTCAAGCGCGCGCCTCACCCCCCGCAGGGATTCCGCCTCGG
>CAYSBM010000376.1:0-3829 GCA_964429095.1 uncultured Solibacteraceae bacterium
GGTCGCCCCCACCGGCGCCAGGGTTCTCATCGAAGGCGCACCGGGAACGGGCAAAGAAATGATCGCCCGCATGATCCACGCCAACAGCCCTCGCTCGGCTCAACCGTTTGTGGCTGTCGATTGCGCTTCGATCGCTCCGGCGCTGCTCGAAAGCGAATTGTTCGGCGCGCTCAAGGGAGCCTATACGGGCGCCGACCGGGATCGCATCGGCGTATTTGAAGCCGCCAATAAGGGCACCGTGCTGCTGGACGAAATCGGGGATATCGAGCTTAACTTCCAGTTAAAGTTACTGCGGTTTTTGCAAGAGGGCGAAATCCGGCCCGTCGGCGCGCCGCGTTCCCGTTCGATTGACGTGCGGGTCATCGCCGCCACCAACCGTAACCTGCAAAAGATGGTCGATGAGAAGAAGTTCCGCGAGGACTTGTGGTTCCGCCTGAACGTGGTGCGTATCACGCTGCCGCCGCTGCGCGAGCGCCGGGGAGATGTGCCATTACTGGCGCATTTCTTCCTCAAACGTTATAACCAGCGTTACGGGCAGGAGGCCCGTCTGGTGGAAAGCGGTCTGAAAGCGCTGGATGAATACACCTGGCCCGGCAACGTCCGCCAGCTTCAACACATGATGGAACGGCTAGTGATCCTGGCTCCCGGCGGCAGGATTGACGCCGCCGCGGTGAACGAAGCCATTCAGGCCATGCAGCCCACCGAACGCTCGGGCGAGAGCCTGGCGGAGACCGAAGCCGAACAAATCCGCCGGGTGCTGGCCGCCACCGGGGGCAATAAGAGCCACGCCGCCAAGATCCTGGGTATTGAGCGCAAGACGCTGTACCGCAAACTTGAACGCCTGCAACTTTAGCCCGGCGCGCCTGCCGGTGCTAAAATGAAAATCTACCCTCAAGTGCAATCTCCGAAAGCAAGGGAGTTTCCGATTCATGATCCAGGCCACCCAGTTGCGCCCCGGGATGGTGATTAAGTTCGAAAACGAGCTTTATTCCATCTTCAGCGTTTTCCACCGCACGCCCGGCAATCTTCGAGGTTTTGTGCAAGCCAAGATGCGAAGCCTGCGCAGCGGCTCCATGATCGAGCACCGCTTCTCAAGTGAAGACCGCGTCGAGCGCGCCGCCCTGGAAGAGCAGGAAATGGAGTATTTGTACGACGACGGCGAGTTTTATTACTTCATGAACACCGAGACCTTCGAGCAAATGCACCTGACCAGGGATTTGCTCGGCGACGCCGTGCAGTATCTGGTTCCGCAGGCCAAAGTCACCGTTGAGTTTTACGAAGGCAAACCCATCAGTGTTGAATTGCCTCCCGCCGTTGAGTTGACGGTCGTGGAAACCGAGCCCGGCTTGAGAGGCGCCACGGTATCCAACGTCACCAAACCAGCCAAGCTGGAAACCGGCCTGGTGGTGCAGGTTCCGCCCTTTATCAACGCCGGCGAAAAGATCCGCGTGAATACCGCCGAAGGGACCTACCTGGAAAGAGCCTGAGCGTTTTTGGCTGCGCCGGTCAAACTCCGATATCACGCTTCCAGGTGGCTTCGCGCTGCTCGTAAAGCGCCGTCCGGCCCAGAATGGCGAACAATGTGCTGATTGCCGAGCGCTCGGCCACGTTCTCGACATCGCCGCTGATGACCCGGCTGATGAACGCCTCGAAGGCATCGATAGTAATGTCGCGTTTGGACGGAATCACTTCCTGCTGTTGCGGGCTCCGTACATGCGTCATCTTGCCGCGGGAGGTCAGGATGCCTCCTTTGGTCCCGGTGAACTCCTCGCCCACACGGCCGAAGCCGGGCGGCGTCAACTGATTGGCTTCGTAATTAACGTGCAATCCGCCGGGGAACTCGAAGCACAGGCTTAGATGATCGAGCAGATCCATGCTGGTGCGCACCTTGCGTCCCCCGAAGCCGGTCACGCGCGTGGGGCGGCTTCCCAGAAACCAGTGCAGCACGTCGAAGTTGTGGCAGTCCTGCTCCACGATGAAATCGCCGGAATAGGCGCGGTAGCAGAACCAGTTGCGCAACTTCTCAATTTTGGGGTCTTCATACGGAACTCTCTTGAAGGGGTCGCCTCCGATCCAGTAAGCGCGGGCATTGACCACTTCACCGATCTGTCCCTCCTGGATGCGCTTGTAAGCTTCTAGATACACCGGGCCGTAACGCTGCTGGAATCCGACCGAGATGCACTTCTTGGGATCCGCCCTGCGCCCGGCATCTATCACGCGTTTGCAGCCCTCCACGTCCACCCCCATGGGCTTCTCGCAGTAGATGTGCTTGCGCGCCTGGACGGCCGCCTCCAACATCCGGGGATGTTCAAAGGGAGGCGTGGCGATAATGACGGCGTCCAAGTCGCTTGCCAGCAATTTCTCGTAGTCCTTGTAGACTCTGGGATTCGCCGTCTTGATTTTCTGCTTGGCGGTTTCGATGCGGTCGTCGAACAGATCACACAGCGCGGTCACTTGAGCGCGGGGATCGGCTTGGACGATGCTGGCGTCGTAGGAACCGCGGTTCCCCGCGCCGATCAATCCGAACGTCACTTTGGAGTTGGCCTGAGTGCCGCGTACGGCCTGCGCGCTCACGAGGGTGAAGGCGCCAGCCACCGCTGTCTGCTGAACGAACGCGCGCCGGGACGCACTCTCTGGATCGTGCTGCATGAGTCATCCTCCCAGCGGGAATTATAGCGCGTGCTGCGCTACACGTTCTGGCGCACCGCGCTGCCGGAGTGCGTCTCGGCGGCGCGGCGCTGGATGTCCCCGAAGCCGATGCCGCTGGCTAACGTGGCGAGAAAGCCCACCAGCCACAAAGGCACCGTGACCACAAAAAACAGCAGCGTGGCGAAGCCCGTGGCCTCAGGTTTGTCCACACCGCACAAACGCAAAGCCACCACGGCGAAAAACTGGAAGGAGCCGACATTACCGGGGGCCTGCGGCAGCAGCGTGCCCAGACGCAGGATGACCAGCGTGACCAGCGAGGCCTTCCAACCTAAGTCGAGCCCGTAGCCCAGCATCAGCGCGTGAATGGGAACCAACTGCAGCCCCAGATATGCCAGGCTGGCCAGAAAGGCCAGGTAGAAGCTGCGCGAGCGCCCCATGTCGTGAATTGCATTCACCACGTGCCACAGCTTTTCCGCCCAGCGGCTCTTGGCTACCGCGGCGTGGGCATGGCCCTTCTGGAACACGGCGACAGCCAGCAGGAACAGCAGCCCGGCCAGTATGCCGGCCAGCACCCGGGTTCCGTCCACCAGGTAGCGCGGAAGCGATGCCAGAGAAGTCGAAACCAGCGTGAAGAGAACCAGCCATATGCCGTCGAATATCCGCTCGATGACTGCCGATGACAATACCACGCTGAACGGCAAGGCGCTCCAATGCGCTTGCAGGTAGCTGCGGACCAGCTCTCCGCCGCGCAGGGGCAGCACTTCATTGGTGAACAGCCCGACGTAGATCGCCTGCACGGAGCGCAGCAGCGAGACTTCGCCTACCGGCTTAAGAAGCAGTTGCCAGCGCCAGCCCTGGCTGACATACACCAAGATATCGGCGGCCACCGCTACCAGAAGCCAGCGCCAGTCCAGCGTGCTTAGCCGCCCGAGTTCCTGGCGCCAATCGAAGCCGCGGTACACCCACACTAGGCAGACCAAGCTCACCAGATAGCCCAACGCTGGGGCGATCCAGCGGGGCGGCCCGCGCCGCTGCTTGTTCTGCCTGTTGAGGGTCATGCTCCACCTATCGTCAATCTCTATGATATCGGAGCGCCGGCATTGCGCTCGCGCCACAACCGCAAGGCCAGCAGCCAGAGAGTGGCTGGCAGAAAAGCGCCCAAACCCCCTGCGATGGACAG
>CAYSBM010000377.1:0-3820 GCA_964429095.1 uncultured Solibacteraceae bacterium
CGGGGGTGGCCGCGAGCCTGCCGGACTTTGTTCCCTCGCCGACTCTGATCGGCACCTTTGGCGCTTTTATTCGCGTCCGCGCACCCATCTACTCGCGCCGCGCGCTGTTCGACGTCGGCATAGCCGGTCCCATCGCCGGTTTCGCAGCCTTGATTCCGGCGATGTTTGCCGGGATGTGGATGTCCAAAGTCGTGCCGGGCATTGGGAGTTCGGGAGACATTATTTTCGGCGTTCCTGCGGTTCAACGCCTGTTTGAACTGCTGGTGTTTCCAGGCGTCCCGCACTCGGACATCTATCTGCACCCGGTGGCGCGCGCCGCCTGGGTGGGCGCTTTCGCCACCGCCCTGAACCTTCTGCCTATTGGCCAGCTCGACGGTGGGCACATCCTGTATGCACTCAGCGGCCGGCGCCACCGCCTGCTATCGCGGATTTTTGTTGCGGCGCTGATTCCCATGGGGCTCTTCTATTGGCCCTGGCTGGTGTGGGCGGCTTTCCTGCTGCTGTTCGGCATGCGCCACCCTGTGATCTATGATGCGAGCCCGCTTGGTCCGGCCCGCGGCAAACTGGCATGGGTGGCTCTGGCGCTGTTCCTGTTGTGTTTCATGCTGGCGCCGCTGGAGACCAACGGCGTAAGCTAGGTGCCATGGCATGAAGATTTCCGCCACACTGATCACGTTCAATGAAGAGCGCAATATCACGCGCGCCATCGAGAGCCTGCGGTGCTGCGACGAAGTGGTCGTCGTGGACGGAGGTTCGACGGACCGCACCGTGGAGCTGGCCTCCAATCTGGGCGCGCGCGTCATCGAGAACCCCTGGACCGGCTATGCTGAGCAGAAAAACTTCGCCGCGCGGCAGGCGGCCCACGACTGGATTCTGTCGTTGGACGCCGATGAGGCGCTGAGCGAAGCGCTGGAGGCCGAGATCTGGCGGCTGAAAAAGGACGGTCCGGAATACGACGCCTACAACATGCCGCGCATGGCCCAGTACCTGGGCCGCTGGATTCTGCACTCGGGCTGGTATCCGGATCGCAAGGTCCGTTTATATGACCGGCGCAAGGCGCGCTGGACCGGCAAGTATGTCCATGAAAGGGTGGAGGTTGATGGACGCGTCGGGCGGTTGCAGTCCAATCTGTTGCACTTCACATGTAGCTCGCTGTCCGAACATCTGAAAACCATGGAGCGGTACACCACGCTGGCGGCGGAAGAAATCGTCAGCCAGCAACGCAAAATTGGTTACCGCCATCTCTTGCTGGATCCGCCATGGACCTTTTTTCGTACGTACTTCTTGCAGCGCGGTTTTCTGGACGGCGCCGAAGGGCTGGCTATCGCGTACACCGCGGCCTTTTACAACTTCTTGAAATACGCCAAAGCCAGGAACATGAGCTGAGATGCGTATCCTGCATCTGGATTCAGGCCGCCAGATGCGCGGCGGGCAGCACCAGGCGCTGGCGCTGATGGAAGGATTGCGCGCCGCCGGCCACGAGTGTATCCTGCTAGCCCGGCCGGAGGCGCCGTTGGCCGCCCAGGCCCGCAGCCGGGGTTTCGCCGTGGAATCCCTCGGCATCTGGCGCATCGCGAGACTGTCCGGCTCAGTGGATTTGCTGCACGCTCACGACGCCCGCGCGCACACGCTGGCGGCACTGGCTGGAGCTCGTCCTTTGGTGGTGGCGCGCAGGGTGGCGTTTCCTGTGCGGCGTACGCCGGCCTCGCGGTGGAAATATGCGCGTGCCGATTGCTTGATCGCCGTCTCTGAGTGCGTAAAGCGAATGCTTCTGGATGCCGGAGTGGAGGCGGACCGCATCGCCGTAGTCTATGACGGCGTGGAACTGCCGGAAATGGTATGCCGTGGCTCGCGCGTGGTTTCGCTCTACAGCCGGGATCCCGGCAAAGGCATGGCGCTGGTGCGGGAAGCTGCCAGGCTCGCCCATGTCGAGGTTGATTTTGCCGCCGATCTGCACGCCGCCCTGGCTCAGGCGCGGTTGTTTGTTTATATCAGCACGCAGGAGGGGCTCGGTTCGGCGGTGCTGGCGGCCATGGCGGCGGGCGTTCCGGTGGTGGCCAGCCGTGTAGGCGGATTGCCGGAAATTGTCGCCGACAACCAGACCGGCATCCTGGCCGATAACAGGCCGGAGTCCATCGCCGCCGCCATGCGCCGGCTGCTGGACGATCCGGATCTCGCCGAGCGGGTGGCGCAGCGCGCCCGCGCGCGCGTGGAAGCCGAATTCACGGTGGACCGGATGGTCTGTGATACACTGCGCGTGTACCAGCGCTTACTGGCATGTTAGAGGTTTCGCTTGCATTCTTGACCGGGTTGTTGACCGGCAGTTTCCTGAACGTCTGCATTTATCGCCTGCCGCGGGATCTTTCGGTGGTGCGGCCCCGCTCATTCTGTCCCGCCTGCGAGCGCGGGATTGCCTGGTACGACAACATTCCGCTGGTCAGCTTCGTCTTGCTCGGCGGCCGTTGCCGCGGGTGCCATGCGCGCATCCCCCTGCGGTATCCGCTGGTGGAAGCGCTTACCGGGGTGCTGTTCGCCGTGATTGTGCTGATGCATGGTGTGAACGCCGCTGCGGGCAAACAGTGCCTGTTCGCCGCGCTGATGGTGGCGTTGATTTTTACCGATCTGGAGGAGCGGATTCTGCCGGACGAGTTTACGCTGGGCGGAGCGCTTGGCGGTATTCTGCTGGCGATATGGGTTCCGATGGATCGTGGGCTGGTTTCTTTGTTTGTGCCTTACCGCTGGAGCGCGACTGCGGTTTCGGTGGTTGAGGCGGCGGCGGGCGCATTGCTGGCCGGAGGCATGGTGTGGATGATCGGCGCGCTGTACGAGAAGTTTCGCAAGCGGGAGGGATTGGGCCTGGGAGATGTGAAGATGATCGCTGCCGCGGGAGCATTTCTAGGTCTGGAGGGCGCTCTGTTGACCGTGATGGCCGGTTCGATTCTGGGTTCGGTCGTGGGAATCGCCTACATCCGCAGGACGGGCAAGGATCCCGCGACGTATGAGCTGCCTTTCGGCAGCTTTCTGGGGGTTGCGGCTCTGGGCGTCGCTTTGCTCGGCGGTCGCTTGAACTGAGGAATCCGGCCAGGCGGGGTCTCTAGAGAGCCGCCCGGAGCCGCTCCATGTAATAGCAATAGTTCGCGTAGGAGATGTCCGGCGGAGCGCTATGGTCCCGCATGGGCACATAGCCGCCCTCGTGAATGAGTCCCTCCAAGCGGCCGATTTCGGCGTCGATCTCTGGCCGCCCGTGTAAGAGCGCGCGCTTATCGACTCCGCCCCACATGCGCAAATCACGGCCGAAGCGCCTGCGCAGGGCGACAACATCCATGCCCGCCTGCACTTCAAACGGGTACAGGATGTCGATGCCTGCCTCCAGCCATATGGGAACCAGGGAATCCACTTTGCCGTCGCTATCCAGGCAGAACCACAGGACGCCCCGCCCCCCGGCGAAATCGAGCCGGCGCGGGTAGCGGGGCGCCATGAACTTTTTCACCATAGCGGGCGAGATCAGGGGGCCGGACTTGTACGCCATATCTTCCCAAAAGCCGAACACGTCAATGGTGGTCTGCTCCAGCATCTGATCGAGCATGGCGATCAGAAAGTCCGCCGTCGCATCCATCATTTCCTCGACGAATGCCGGATCGTCGTGAAACAGCATGCACAGGTTCTCCACTCCCACCAGGTTGCGGGGTCCCCCGAAAAAGCCTCCCCAACGGTCGGCGAGCACCACCAGAAGATAATCGCGCTGGTTGAACCGGCGTAGTTGCTCGCGCCAGCCGGGACCAATACGCGCGGGCAAGTCCGGTTGCATGCGCTCGCTCCA
>CAYSBM010000378.1:0-3801 GCA_964429095.1 uncultured Solibacteraceae bacterium
CGCACGCCGTCGCTGACGCTCAGCCGACAAATACTGAAATGTGATCACCCCCCAATAGGCCGCCCAGGATGCGGCGACCACTCCGCCTGCCCCATGCACGATTGTCCCCTCCACGCCGCCTGTAATGATTTGCTGTTCCCAGTCTAGCGCGGCGCTGGCGCGAATTTAGGCCCCCGGGGTATCATGGATCAGGGGCGTTTCTGCGAGGCAGGTGACCGGCCTCATATAATTGCTCCAACAAGCATTGTCGAGGAATCCGGCTCGTAAGCGCGTTGGTGTGCAGGCTCCGGCGGGCGTACGCTTGCCAAGGAGAAGCCTAAAGACGTCCGGCGGGTTCCACCCCTGGTCAAATCGGGGCAACGACTGAGGCGGCACGGCGCGAGTGGTACGTCCCTTTTCGCCCAAGGGTATCTTAACTGACAGTCTCATGAACATTCTTTTTATCGGAGACATCTTCGCCTCTGCTGGGCGCAATATCGTAGCCGCTCACCTGCAACAGATCATTTCCACCCGCCGCATCGACCTCGCCGTGGCCAACGCGGAAAACGCCGCCGGAGGATTCGGCCTCACACCTCTGATCACCGAAGAACTGCTGTCAATGGGGCTGGACGTGCTCACCAGCGGTAATCACATCTGGGACAAGCGCGAGCTGATGGACTATTTGCCGCGCCAGGAGCGTCTGTTGCGTCCCGACAACTATTCCAGCCAACTGCCTGGAAAAGGTGTTTACGTTACAAAAGCCCGCAATCAAACCTCCTGTGCGATTATTAACCTTCAAGGCCGAACGCACATGCCGCTGACTGATTGCCCATTTCGCCAGGCGGACCAGATTCTCGCTTCCCTGGATCCGGATGTTAAAATCCGTTTAGTGGATTTTCACGCCGAAGCCACCAGCGAAAAAATGGCTTTGGGTTGGTATTTGGACGGCCGCGTCACCGCGGTCCTCGGCACGCACACGCACATCGCCACCTCGGACACGCGAATTTTGCCCGGCGGCACCGCGTATCAGTCGGACGTCGGCATGACTGGCCCGTATGATTCGATCATCGGCGTGGAAAAGCCCGCGGTGCTGCGGAGATTTTTGACTGCCTTGCCGGTTCGAATGGAGGCGGCCAAAGCTGGAGTGGAACTGCATGCGGTCATCGTGGAGGCGGACGAGCACACCGGCAGCGCCGTCTCGCTGCGCCGCCTTACCATATTTCAGGATGGGACGAGCTGGGAAACCGATCGTCCGTAGGGGTTGCCGGAAATGAACTGGTGGATCGCCCTCTGCCTCGCTGCCGCCGGCGCACTACTGTGGCAGCGCAATGTTTACAGACGGCGTATTCACGCCCTGGAAGACCGGCTGCGGGAGGCCCTGGCCAATGCGTCAAAGGGCCAACAGCGTGACTCCCTGACAGGCCTTGAAAGCCGTATCAACCTCGAAAACCGTTTGGAAGAAATCTGCGGCGACGGCATTGTCGCCGTGCTCGACCTGGACGAGTTCCGACGCCTGAACGAACTGTTAGGACACCTGGGCGGAGACGAGGTGCTGAGGGCCATCGGACGGTTTGTGCTGGCCTCCATTCGCGAACAGGACCGGGCCTTCCGCTGGGGCGGTGACGAGTTCGTCCTTCTATTCTCGGAAGTGGAACCCGAAGTGGCCCGCATTCGCATGTCCCAGATCGAAGAAAGGCTGCGGCATTTTCAGATACGCCACTACGGAGAAGTCTCTATCGGCGTCAGTTGGGGGATCGCCCGCACGGCGGGGCGCCGGTTATGTGAAAGTTTGGATGAAGCCGACCGGGCGATGTACGCTTCCAAACGCAATCGCATGCACAACTAAGGGCCAAGCGCCTCTCTGCCCACCTCCGGAGGCGCCGGGCGCTATTCGGGCAGCGAATCGAAACCAGTATCGGTATCTTCGTTTAGACCCCCGCTGTACTGCAAGCGGGTTTCTTCTTCATAGCCGGGGATGCCTTCCCCAAGCCCCATCTCGGTTTCCGCCGGAGGTTCCTCCTCCACCACGTCTTCACCCTCAATCTTCACTTGCCGGTAGTACTCCATACCGGTGCCGGCGGGAATCAGACGGCCCATGATGACGTTTTCCTTGAGGCCCCGCAAATAGTCCACCTTGCCGCAGATCGCGGCTTCCGTGAGCACGCGCGTGGTCTCCTGGAAAGCCGCCGAGACGAAGGAAGCCGACAGCAGGGACGCCTTGGGAATGCCGAGCAGGACGGCTTTGCCCTGCGCCGGCCGTCCTCCGGCCTCCACCACCCGCCGGTTCTCCTCGCGGAACCGGAACTTGTCCACCACCTCTTCCGGCAGGAATTCGGTATCGCCGATGTCCTCCACCTTCACCCAGCGCATCATCTGCCGGACGATCGTCTCCAGGTGCTTGTCGTTGATGTTCACGCCTTGCAGGCGGTAGACCTCTTGAATCTCGTTGACCAGATATTTTTGCAGTTCGCTTTCGCCGAGAACGTGCAAAATGTCGTGAGGGTTTCGCGGCCCGTCCATCAAAGCGTCGCCCGCACGAACGCGCTCGCCTTCCTGCACGTTAATATGTACACCGCGCGGGATAGCGTATTCTCTGGTCTCGCCGTCGTCGCCAACAATGTAAATCTTTCGGATGCCCTTGGCTACTTCACCGTACTTGACGACGCCGTTGATTTCGGTGATCACCGCGGTCTCGCGCGGCTTGCGGGCCTCAAACAACTCCACCACGCGCGGCAAGCCGCCTGTGATGTCCTTGGTCTTGGTGGTGGCGCGTGGCATCTTGGCCAGCACGTCGCCGGCATGGACTTCCTCGCCGTCCCGCACCATCAAGTGTGCGTGTGTCGGCATGAGGTAACGCTTCTCGTCGGCCTTGCTTCCGCCTGCCGGCCGCACCACGATGGTCGGCATGCGCTTCTCGTCGGGCGAGTCCGTCACCACCCATTGCGACATGCCGGTGATCTCGTCCACTTGTTCTTTCAGCGTCACGCCGTCCACGAGGTCGCGGAAATGAACGGTTCCGCTGACCTCGGTCAGGATCGAGAAGGTATAGGGGTCCCACTCGATGAGCACCTGGTTGGCCTTTACCGGCGCGCCGTCTTCCACCAGGATACGCGCGCTGTAGACCACCTGGTAACGTTCCTTTTCACGGCCCTTCTCGTCGACCACGGCCAAAATGCCGTTCCGGTTCATGGCGATCAGCTCGCCCTTGGCGCTACGCACCGCAACGATGCCGATATACTTGGCATAGCCGTTGCTCTTGGCGTCCTGCCGGGTTTGCTCGCTCACACGCGCCGCCCCGCCGATGTGGAACGTACGCATGGTGAGCTGCGTGCCGGGTTCGCCGATGGACTGCGCCGCGATCACGCCCACCGCCTCGCCGCGCTCCACGAGTCTTCCCGTGGCCAGGTTGCGCCCGTAACAGAGCTGGCAAACGCCCCGCTTGGACTCGCAGGTCAGCACCGACCGGATCTTGACCCGCTCGATACCCGCCGCCTGAATGGCCGCGGCCAGCTCTACGGTAATCTCCTCGTTGACGTGCACGATCACGTTGGCTTCGTAGTCGTACTGGTCCTCCAGCGCCACACGGCCCACAATGCGGTCCCGGAGAGGCTCGATGATCTCGCCGGATTCAACGATCGGCTCCACGTAAATGCCATCGGTCGTGCCGCAGTCATACTCGGTGACAATCACGTCCTGGGCAACGTCCACCAGGCGCCGCGTCAGATAGCCCGAATCGGCGGTCTTCAACGCCGTGTCCGCCAGCCCCTTGCGCGCGCCGTGCGTCGAGATGAAGTACTGCAACACGTTGAGGCCTTCGCGGAA
>CAYSBM010000379.1:0-3780 GCA_964429095.1 uncultured Solibacteraceae bacterium
CCCTGCGATCCGCTGCCCCAGACTCTCGCCCCCCAGCCGGGGCTCGTGGCCGTCTTGGGCCCCTACCAGAACAGGCCGGGAGCGCTTGCACGCAGCGCCGCCGAAAGCCGCACCGAAGACCGCCAGTAAACTTCTGCGTTTCATCCCTGCACTCTCCAGTTCACACCACATCTGCAAACGTCTTTCTCAGCTTGTAGAACCATGCGTAGCCCAGCAAGAAGACGGCCGCCGAAATCGCGTACAGTTTCCATGTGGCGCTCCAGGCCGGCGCTCTGCCTTCCAAGAAGACGTCCCGGTAGCCGCGCACCAGCGCGAACATCGGGTTTTTCGCCAGAACTGGTATAGCCCCGGACGGCAGAGACGTCTCCGGATAGCAGATGGGCGTGAGAAAAAACCACAGCGTCAGTAAGAATCCGTTGACCTGCCCCAGATCGCGTACGAAGGCGCCCAGCGCCGCCAAGAACCACGCCACTCCCAAGGTGAACATCAGTTGCGGCAGAATCAGCACGGGCAGCCAGACGATGGTCAGCGGTACGGCGCCCCGCGCCAAGAGCACGCCCGCCAGGAAGACCGCCAGCGCAAACGCTTCGGTCACCAACCCCGCTACCACCTGCACAACCGGCAAGGTCTCAACCGGAAACAGCAGCTTCTTGACAAAGCTGCGGTGGTCCAAAATCACATACGGCGCGCGGCCCACGGGTTCGCTGAATGCCAGCCAGGGCAGCATGCCCGCCAGAAAGTAGAGTACAAAGCCAGCCCGGCTGGGATCGTTGCCGAAACGCGCCTGGAGCACTACGCCAAAGACGAAATAGTAAGTGGTCATCAACAGCAGCGGGTTCAGCACCGTCCAGAACACGCCGCCGAAAGAGCCGCGGTAGCGGCCCAGTACGTCCCGGCGCACCATCGATCGGATCAGGCTCCGGTTGTTCCAGACGCACCCGAACGGCCCGGTGATCACACGCCCCAGCGATCCCCCCAACTTCCGTAAGCGCATGGCAGAGAGGGTAGTGATGCGGCTGAAGACCAAGCGTGCGGCTCCGCCTTCCACTTCGGCTTCGATCAACAGAAAGGGCGCGCCGGCAGCATAGAACCATCCGTCCCCCTCCTGGATGGGACTCACGTAGACGTGGTAGCGGCCTCGCTCGCGCGGGAGCCGTATGCTAAGCTCAACTGCCGCCTCCGAGCCGGGTTCAACATCCCTGTCCAGCTCCTGCCAGACGCCTTCTTCAATGAACAAGTGCGAATCGGGATCGAAAATCTGGTATCCAACCGCGAAACCATTCTCACGCCGCCAGGCGGCCTGCGAGCGGTTCTCCATCCGCAGCAACGCTTTCAGGAGAGTCCCTTCACCCTCCAGCACCGCCTTCGCCGACTGGTACCGGACGCTCACTGTTCTCCGCCGCTATACAGCCATTCCGGATATCTGTTCCGCACCCCGCCCACTTTGCGGCCCACCGCGTAAATCCCATCGCCGCGCAATTCCGTGTCGAGCAGGTAACGTTCCAGTAAGTGCGTCACCCACGCCAGCTCAGGACGTGGCGCTTCGCGGAACGGGCCGGTTTCGAGCAAAGTCACCTCGAAACCGCTCTCGATGAGCAACTGGCGAATCTCACGCGGCGTGTATTCCCGGTTGTGCCGCGCTTCCACCTGCCCGTCTCTTGCAGGCCGGACGTAAGCCGGAAAGAAGCCGGGATGAAAACCCTGTAATATGGCAGCCAAAGCGCGAACGCTCGCCAGATTAGGCGTAGTCAGCACCAGGCTTCCGCCCGGCTTGAGAACTCGGTTGATCTCCGCCATCATGGCCATCGGATCTGCGGCCAGGTGTTCGATCAGCTCGCAACAAAGCACAGTGGAAAAAAACTCGTCGGGATAAGGAAACAGATCCCGTTCGGCGTCGAACAAGTCGACGTCACATTCAAAGACTTCACCGTCGATCGAAACAACCTGGCGGCGTTCGGTCCTACCGCAAGGGCCATAGTAGCAGCCCCGCACTTCTCCATATCCTAATTTCGCCTTTAGCGCTGGGGTGATCTGCAAATAAGCGCCCATCTCCAGAACGCGGTCCTGCGCTGTGCCTGGAGGCGTAATCTCGAGCGTGCGCCTCAGGCGCGCGAGATGCCACTCCACGTAAGCCCGGCTTGGCGTGGCCGGCGGCGCCCAACCGAGGATGTAGTCCTCGGTAACCGTTGCAGAAGGAGCCTCCCGCGCCGGCGTCTGCTGGTTTGCCTCCAGTTCCATGGCAGCTCCCTCGCTGGCGGCGCTCGCGCCGGCTTCCTCCTCACGCCACTGCCCGCCTCCGGCCACGCATTCCAAAAAACGCGCGTAACGGCCGGCAACTTTCTCCCAGGCGCACTCGCGTTCCACCCATTCCCGCGCCCGGCGGCCCATGGCCCGCGCTAGTTCTGGCCGCGAGACCAAAATGTTCAGGTACTCAAAAATACAGTCTTCTTCGCCGGGTCCGACCGGCACCTTCAAGCAGATCCCGTCCGGATACTCCCTGAATGCGCCCACGTCGCTCACCAGCACGGCCTTGCCGAGTCCCATGGCACGCAACATGCTGCCTGAACTTTCACCCACCGTGGGGTGACGCAGATTCAACACCACGTCGCACGCCGACATGTAACCCACAAAATCGCCGATGGGAGCAAAACCGATCACGCGCACATACGGCGCAAGTCCCAACGAGCGAATGAGGTCGCGCACCGGAAACTCCGGATGCGGCTCCCCCAGCAGAATCCTCTTCGCTGCCGGACCCACCCGCCCCAGACGCCGGAACGCCCGCAAGGACTCCCTGATCCTCTTGTAAGGCTTCAGGAACCCGAACATGCCCACCAGCGGCGTTGCTTCGTCCAAACCCAGCCGCTGGCGGAATCCCATACGGTCGCCGTCGGGAATCCAAGCGCCGTGCGGGATCACCGCCACGGGTCCCTGGAAGCCGGCCTTGCGGACTTCCTCCGCCACGAACCGGCTGTGCGCAATGATCCCACGCGAGCATTCCAGGATGCGGCGCAGCATGGGCAACCCCTCATAGTCCGGACCGGTTTCAAGCGCCTTTACCCTTTGTGCATACTCCAGCGCTTGCTCGCCTCCGTTGTAGGCGGCCTCGCGCAGGTACGCATCCCAATCGCCTCGCCGGATGGTGAGATCGGCAATCAAATGGTGCAGGTTGGCTTCGTGCATCACCACCACGCCCGGATGTTGCAAGGCCCTTTCGTAAACAAAGGCGTGATAAGGATTGTTGCCGATTTGATAGAGCGCCACGTCGAAGCGAGAGGGATCAAACCGCTGGTCTTCCGCGGAAAAAACCTCTACTTCCAGGCGGCTCTTGAGCGGCTCCAACAGCGCCGCCGAGTAATCCGCGATGCCGCTCTTGGATGGCGGCAGTGGCGAGAAAAACGCGACCCGCATGCTCAACGCACCAGTTCCATGGTGAACTCTCCCATGGCAAGAGGCACTTTGATAAACAGGGGAGTGCGCACCTCATCGCGCGCAAACAGGACCTCGAAAGAGAACGTGGACGCCGGACCCTTGCCCGTAAAGTTCAGACGGTCGGCATCCACTAGGGTGTCGCCAGTCCGTATTTTTTGAGCTCCGCCATACTGAATGCTCATCTGATAAGCCGCGCCGAAGAAAACCGCTTCAGCGCCGGCTAGGCGGCCCTGCGCCAGTTCCCGGCGCACGTGATAGAGGTACGCCAGCGCGTCACGCCCGCAAGCGCCCGAGGCGATCTGGCTGCTGCCCCCGCCGATGGTCTGGCGTGTCGCCATCCCTTTCGCCGGA
>CAYSBM010000380.1:0-3766 GCA_964429095.1 uncultured Solibacteraceae bacterium
CTCATGGGGCCATTGTGCCACACACAAGGCAAATTTCGCGCAACTTTGGCGGCCTCGGGCGCACTAGCTGGTCTGGAGAAGTCGATGAGCTACAAGCGCCGATGACATGCGCCGACCAATGGATTGCTGCCCTGCTGGCGCCGCTCAGCGTCTGGATCCTCGCTAGCGGAATCGACGATCTGGCTGTGGCCTTGGTGTGCCTCACCGGTTGGCTGTGGAACCGGCTAGCGGGGCGGGCGCCGGTTCTCAGAGTGAACGCGGAGCAACTGGCCGGGGCGCCATATTTGTTCCCTTATGGCGCGAGGCGGACGTGAGCGGGGCCATGTTGGAACACAATCTGGCCGCCATCCGCTACACCAACTACGAGTTTCTGCTGGGCGTCTACCCCAACGATGCCGGCACCATTAAAGCCGCGCACGAGGCCGCCGCCCGCTGGCCGCGCGTCCAGATCGCCATGTGCCCGCACAACGGCCCAACCTCCAAAGCCGATTGCCTGAACTGGATCTACCAGCACATGCTGGAAGTTGAACGGGAGCGCGGCATCCGTTATGAAGTGGTAGTCACGCATGACGCCGAGGACCTTATCCACCCTGGCGCCCTGATGCGCATCAATTACTTCACCGGCACTTTCGAATTTGTCCAATTGCCGGTGTTGCCGCTCGCGAGTGGGCTCGGGCAATGGACGCACGGCGTCTACTGCGACGAGTTCGCCGAGTACCAGACCAAGGACATCCGCGCCCGGCAATGGATGGATTCTTTTATCCCCTCCAACGGCGTCGGCACGGGTTATCGCCGGGACGCACTCGAAAAGCTGGCCGCGAGTTTCGGCAATCGGGTGTTCGAACCCGACTGTCTGACCGAGGACTATGAAAACGGCATCCGCCTCCCCGCGTTGGGCGCCAGGCAGCTTTTCTTGCCGCTAGAGTTCGAAAACGGACAAGCGGTAGCGACGCGGGAGTACTTTCCCCGGACCGTCCGCCTGGCCATCCGCCAGCGCACCCGCTGGGTAATGGGCATATCGCTTCAGAGCTGGCGGCGCCACGGCTGGCGGGGCGGCCTGCGGCAGGTTTACTGGTATTGGCGGGACCGCAAGTGCCTGGTAGGGAGCTTTGTGACCCTCCTGACCAACGCCATCTTCTGTTACGGCGTCGCCACCTGGAGCTGGAGTGTGTGGCGCGGCCAGGCCTGGGGTCTCGCCAAAGCCGCCAAGCCGCCGCTCACCGAATGGATGCTCGCGGCGAACTTGGCGATCCAGGCAGCGGCGCTGGCCATTCGCATGGGCGCAGTGGCGCGAATCTACGGGTGGCGTTTCGCCTTGCTGGCCCCTGTTCGCGCCTTGTGGGCCAACGTCATTAATTTCGCGGCCACCGGGGCGGCGATAGGGCGTTACGCGTCGGCGCGCTGGAGCGGCCGGAAGCCCGCATGGATCAAGACCAGCCACATCTATCCATCTCGAAAGACGCTGGCGGCGCATAAGCAGCCCCTGGAGGAGGTGCTGGTAAGCGCGGGCATAATGGGCGCGCAACAATTGCGCCGCGCGCTGGCCGCGAAACCCGCAGGCGTCGAAACGGGCCGATACTTGGTGCGTCAAGGCAAGTTATGCGTGGAGGATTACTACCGGGCGTTGAGCTTGCGCGACAACCTGCCGTTCGGCTGGGTGGAGCCGGCGCGCATTCCGCCGCGGGTCTTGCGCGCCTTGCCGGCCCATTTTGTGCGCCGCTGGCGCGTGCTGCCGTTCCGCATCGAGCAGGGGGACTTATTTCTGGCCGGACCAGAGCTTGCGGACGGAGATTTTCAATCCTCCCTGCGCCAGTTCACGCGCCTGGGGGTGCGGTTCCAACTGGTGACGCCTGCAAACTTCGAGAAACTGCACGACCGCCTGTTCCAGCGTTTACCAGTGGGTGTGTCACAATCGAGGACATGAAGCTTTTCCCGATCATGTTGTTCTGCTGCGCTTGGGCGCTGGGCCAGGCGCCGCCCGATCCCTCCTACGCCCCCATCACCGAACAGCCTGGACTTCCGCGCGTGCTGTTGATCGGCGATTCGATTTCGGTAGGCTACACTCTGCCGGTGCGAAAGCTACTGGCCGGCGAAGCAAACGTATTGCGGATCCCGGCCAACGGCGGCACCAGCGGGAACGGCGTTTTCAACATGGACGCATGGCTGGGCAAACAGAAGTGGGACGTGATTCACTTCAACTTCGGGCTGCACGATTTAAAGCGCATGAGCGACGGCGAGCCGCAGGTGCCTTTGCCTCTTTATGAGCGCTACTTGCGGTTATTGGTGGCCCGGCTCAAGGCCACCGGCGCACGGCTCATTTGGGCCACCACCACGCCCGTGCCGGAGGGACCGGTGAGCCCGCCGCGGCGAAGCGAAGATGTCGTAACGTACAATCAGGTTGCCTTGCGCGTGATGAAAGAAAACGGAGTCGCCATCGACGACCTTTACGCCTTTGCACTGCCCCGTTTGAAGGAAATTCAGCGGCCCGTTAACGTCCACTTCACCGAAGCCGGCTCAGAGCTGCTGGCCCAGCAAGTAGCTGCCTCGATCCGGCAGGCGCTACGCCAGGCCAAGTGACAGAGCGCTCCGTTCAAGGCTGTGGAATTTCGCCGGACAGGGCGGCAGTGCGCCGGATCCTGTCGATATAGACGCGGTCGAAGAAATAGAAGAAGCCGTCTTCGGCGCCGATGATGATATCCAGGCGGCCGTCGCCGTTAAAATCGCCGGTGGCCGGCGTGGGATTGTGGCCGCTCAATGCGCGATCCACCAGGTCCCCGCGGTAGACAAGAACCGGCTTCTGCTGAGAGCCTACGTTTTCATACCAGGCGGCGTTGCGTTGGCTGTCCACGATGAAATCCAGGTCCCCATCGCCATCCCAATCCGCCACATCGATCTTGCGGCGGCCGCTGCCGCCCGCCGGGCGTGTGGCCAGGCGCAGGGGCGCGCCGCTGCGATCCAGAAAGATTCGCGCGGGAGGCTTCAACTTCAAGGTTCCACCCTCACGGTAGCGCTCCCAGAAAGCCAAGTAGCCTTCGCAGTCCAGCATCACCAGGTCAGGCAACCCGTCGCGGTTCCAGTCCACCACGCGCGGCGTCGTGCGCCAGTGGGTCTCCAGTTATTTAGGCCCGGGTGTCCACCAGCCCCGGCGCGGCTTGGGGGGCGGGCCCCGCCATGCGGCTTCCACGGCCTGACGCGCCATGAGCACGGGATTGGTGCGAGAGCCGATGTTGCGGTACCAAACCACTTTGCCCCATATGTCATTCACCACTAAATCCAGCCGCCCGTCGAGATCCCAATCGGCCGCCACGGGGTTCGAATAGCCCCATTTTTCCTCCACCGGACCCTGCACCGAGCCGTTTGGCCCGGCCACTACGCGAATGATCGCGCCGGCGGCCTTCAGATAGCCGCAGTCTTCCCATGCCGCCCGGTTCTTGGAGCCGACGTTCTTGAAGTATTGTATGTAGCCAGCGGAGGTACCGGCCAGCAAGGCCAGAAGCCCGGCGCCGTTCCAATCCACCGGCACGGGGCGGGCGAGCGCGCCGCTCTTCAGGTAAGGATCAACCTGCTCGAAATAACGCGGTGCTCTTAATATGGGCGGTTGACCCTTGGGCGCCACGTTTTCCAGCCAAACCACAGTGCCGTCTTCCTGACCCACGATCAGGTGCGGACGCCCGTCGCCGTACCAATCGGCGACACGAGGCTGGATCATGCACAGATCCAGGCGCACCGGTTTGCCATCCGCCTCCACCAACCGCCCGGCGGCGAG
>CAYSBM010000381.1:0-3765 GCA_964429095.1 uncultured Solibacteraceae bacterium
GACGTGGATGTTGGTGGTCTCGCGGTTATAGTCGTCCCAGATCCAACGCGCCTTCCATTGATCGAGTGTCTTCGGGATCCAAGCGGCGTTGGCAAGACGGCCGGGCCCGGCCAATTGCGGCGCGTCCGCAGACGAGAGCGGAGAGGCCGCGGCGGCCGTCAGAGAATTGCGAAGAAAGCCACGGCGGGTGGCTGGCTGCATCCCTGTTCACCCGGATTTCTAGCGGCGGCTTAATTCCAGGTTGAGAACGCGAGCCGCGCTCAGGTCCATGGAGCAGCTGAAGTCGAAAGTATCGGTCACCGGCCCGCGTGTGGCGGTGAAGGCGCCAACAACCCGGCCGTTGCGATTCGGATCCATGGCGGTAGAGCTGAAATTCACATTTTGATAGCCGTCGCGGTTCGTGCGGGCCACCACAGCGTCCTGACAGGCACGGAAGACTTGGTTCTGATCGTAGGCCGCGCCGCCAGCCGCAGCCGAAGAGGACGAGGACAACGCTTGTACGGCGCTACCGTCGGCGCGGAGAATCTCGAGAGCGCGGACCTGGCCGGAACTGTAATCCACATCGCAGTTGAAACGGTAGCTGGCGCTGGCCCCGCGCCGCCGGTAAACGGCGCCCCGTTCAGTGAAAGTCCCCGCAATCCAGCCGCGGCGCGCCTGGCTGGAATCGACACCGGCCGAGGTGATCTCAATACTGCGCAGTCCATAGTCGCGCTCGCCGCGAACGCGCACTTGCTCACGGCAGAGGTCCATGGCCTGCTCGGTGGACACGTTGCGCGCCATCTGGCGCCGCGGATAGAAAACTCCTCGGCTGCCGATGACGGGCGTGCCGGAAGTGGGTGCAGTAGCCGGTGCCCCGCCGGCGAAACCGCCGGTTGGAGCACCGCCCGAGGCGCCGCGCCATTCTATGTCGAAGGTGTAGCCTTCCGAACCTGACTTGGGATCGTCGATGCGGATGACGGCCATGGAGTTATTGTTGCGCGGGTCCTGAACCAGCCTTACGCTGCCGCGCCCGTCAACGCCCCGGAAACGAAAATCCGTCATGTTATAGGGCAGCGGGCCGGTGCAGTCGAAGCGGGTCCAGGTGGCGGGTTGGCCCGCCAGAGTACGCAGACGCCCGGAATCGCCGTAGATATCCACTTCGGCGGTGATGTCCACGCGCACCTCAATGGTGCACTTGCCTGAGGTTCCTTCTGAGCCGGTGATCGTGGCGCGTCGGATTTGCTCGGAAGTCTGGGCTTGCGAAGCTACTACAGCAGCGGCCACCATCATCCATCTGAAGCTGGTTTTCATGGTGCCTTTCCTCCTCTCCGCAGAGCTAGCGAAAGGCCCGCTCTGCCCGGGGTACATCCGAGGCTAATCTTGGCGCATTCCGACGCAGGACGCAACCACTACCTTGCCGCCAATGCCATATAATGCTCGACGCAAGCAAGGAGGGTGGACTGCATGAGACGGGAGAGCTTACATATCAGTCGCAGGGCGTTTTTGGATGCGGCCGGCGCAACACTGGCGGCGCCGGCCCAGGCGGCGCCCGAGCGCAGCGCATTGATGTCAGGAGCGCCGTTGCAAGTGAAACCGGTGTTCTTATGGACGCTCCCCAACCGCAGGGAGTACGCCAGTTGGCGTCCCTACGGCGGGCTGGCTACGCGCGCCGAAGTGGACCAGGAAGCCCGCCGCATTGCAGATGAGGTCCGAAAGCTGGCGGCTTGCGCCGAATTTCCCGTCGAAGCGCAACCGGTGGCGGCCGTGAACAGCGCGGCAGAGGCTGCCTCGGCCGCCGACGCCGGCGCGGATGTATTCCTCGTTTATGCCTACAACGGTCCCCGGCAGTGGCTGGAGACGATTGAGCACTCGCGTAAACCCAATATCATGTTCTTGCGCCACAAGTCCGGGCCCTTCTACTGTTGGTACGAAAATGCGCATTACCGCTTCCTGCGCGTGAACGAAGATACACCGCAGCAGCCCTACATGGATTTCGACGATGTAGTAGTAGACGACTACGCGGAGCTGTTATGGCGGCTGCGCGCCCTTTATGGGTTGAAGAACGCGCGTGGCACACGGTCGCTCGCAATCGGCGGCCTCCGCAGCTACAGTGTTCCGGGGCAACTTTATGGTCCCGCACATGTGCGGGACGTGTGGGGTTATACGCTGGTCACGGTAAGCGAGGAGGAAGTCGCCGCCCGCGTGGCCAAAGCCCGGCAAGATCCGGCTTTAGCCGCCGAAGCTGAGCGCCGCACCGCGGCATTGCTGGCCGAGCCGGGCGTAACACTATCAACGGAACGCAAGTTTGTGGTGAACACTTTCCTGGCGCTCGCAGTCTTCAAGGAGCTGATGCAGGAGCACAACTGTTCCAACGTGGGAGTAGCCAATTGCATGGGCTCCATCATCCGGGTGCTCGACACACCGCCGTGTCTACTGTTTTCACTGCTCAACGACGAAGGCTACACGGCCTATTGCCACACGGATTACACGCATACTCCGCCGGGCGTCCTGCTGCGGTGGATCTCGGGCAAGCCGTCCTTCATCGCCAATACCCATTATCCGCACGCGGGAATGGTGACCCTGGCGCATTGCGCCACTCCGCGGCGCATGAACGGGCGCGACTGCGAACCCACACGCATCATGACGCACTATGAATCCGACTACGGCGCGGCCACCCGGGTGGAGTTCACCAAAAGGCAAGTGGTCACCACTTTGATTCCGAATCTGACGTGTACAAAGTGGACCGGCTTCCGGGGCGTCATCGAAAACGTACCGAACTATCCGGCCTGCCGTTCACAGATTGACATGAAGATTGACGGCGACTGGCGCGCTCTGCTCCACGGGATGCCAGGGTTCCACGCTGTGCTCTGCTACGGCGATTACTTGCGTGAAGTGGGCTATGCACTGAATAACACCGGCATCCAGTGGCGGAATTTGAGCGCAGATTAATGGCCAGCGATGAAGCCGCGGATCCAGCGGGCCTGCTCCAGGTGCTCGTCAATGAGAGTTGTCCCCAGAATCGAGTAACCGGAAATCAAACCCTGATTGAGGTATTTCACCACGCGTTCCCACTGGAACTTCACCAGATCCATAGGCACACCCCGATGTCCGGGGTAGTCGCGGAGGTAGCAGCCCAGATTCACCTGTTTGTCAGGGAAGATCCGGTGGCACCGGTCCAGATCCCGGTCCAAGTTCAACAGGTTCTCCGCCTTCCAAACCCATAAGTTCACCACGTCGATGGCCTGCTGGAGCGGTTCCCAGCGTGCGGAGTCCAGTTCGTGCGTGTAGACGACAGTCCACAGTTTCAGGCGTTTGGCGGCCAATATGCGGTGCAATTCGTGAAATTGCTCTACGGTCAGATTGCCGTCACGAATGCTTAACAGCACGTCATCGAAAAAGCCGCCGGAGACGTTGGGATACTTTGCGGCTAACCTCGCTACATTACGCGCCTCCAGCAGTAAGGCTTCGCTTGTAGAGATGACGTCCATGTAAAGTGCGTCGGCTTTGCGGCCCCCGGGCTTGGTGATCCGGGTATATTTGTATTCGTAGCGCAGGACGTGCAGCAAGACTTCGTCCAAGTGCCTCAGTTGGTCCAGCGCCAACTCGTCGTTGGGCATGAATTGCCAGACGGCTTTCTTCAAGCCGAAGAACGCGGCGCCCTGGCCGACGCCGAAGATGGTGGGCCGCACCCCCGCATCGAAGGTGAAACCCTCCCACACCCAACCCGCATCGCGCAGCCGGACGGGCTTGGCCGAGCCGAGGCTTGCGCCGGCGGCTCCGATGAAT
>CAYSBM010000382.1:0-252 GCA_964429095.1 uncultured Solibacteraceae bacterium
TGTCTCCGCCGCCATCTTCACTGTAGCCGGAGCTTCTGCCGGCGACGACGTCACCTGGAAAGGCGGCGATCGAGGCGTCGTTTTGCAGGATGCACCGCTCATGTCGAGTGAGACCCGGCTTGACACCATTCCCGCCGGCACCGAACTAATGGCCGAAACTGTTCAAGGCAACTGGCTCCTAGTCGAGGCGCCCACGTCCAAGAAGAAAGGCTGGGTGGTAGCCAACCTCGTCGGACGCCTGGCTTCCGCCCG
>CAYSBM010000382.1:277-2488 GCA_964429095.1 uncultured Solibacteraceae bacterium
TGGGAGTTTCACGCCGCGCAATTCAAGATTCCATACACGATAGGAATGCCCTTCCCTCCGCGTGAAGGAGCCAAGCCGATTATCGTGGAAAGAGAGGCGAGCGTGTCTAAGGAGGGAGAGGAAATAGTCTTGGCGCTCGATGCTGCGGAAACGACGGTGCGCGGCAACCCGCCTGCCATTCCAAGCGGAGCGTCCATTCAGGTTACTGACTACGTTACCAACAGCCAAGGGGAGCGTGAAGGCGTTTACCGTCTCAGCGTCCCGAAGGACGAGGTGCGTTTTCGTCGGTCCACGTCGGAGACAGGAAAGCGAGAGAATGGGAAATAGCTTGCCAGTTGGGGCGTCGTGGACGATTTCGCCAGAGTGAAGGCGATGAACGGTGGCCTACACATGGCCGGGAACAAGCGTGCTTGGGCACGGGGATATCGAGTCAAGGGATTTGGGAAACGGCGATGTTGAACTGAGACTGCCGGCCATCGATCCGGCAAGGAGTCAGCTATGTGGCGCTGGAAGTCGTTTCGCATGTTTGCCTTTCTGGCGCTGGCGGGAGTCTGGGGGATTCTGTCTCCCGCTCCGCTCGTCTCGGCGCCTCTCCAGCCGGGAGATAGGGTTTGTGTATCTCAAGAGGCATCAGTCCGTGTCGGTAATGAAACCCGGACAACCGTTGCCCCGGGCGCGGTGCTGATCGGCCGCGAAACCAACCCGGGTTGGCTATGGGTTTCAGTGCGGAAGGCGGGGCAGCACTTCGAGGGCTGGGTTTCTGGCTCCAGCGTGGCAAGCTGTATGCGGCCAGGGGCGATCATCAGAAGGCCATCGCGAACTTCACGGAAGCGATTCGCCTCCATGCAAATCTCGCAGAAGCCTATTGTCGAAGGGCGGAAGCCTGGTTGTTGGTCGGCGAGGCCGAATCGTCCCAGGACGACTGCGAGGCAGCGATTCGACTCAGTCCACAGTCCGGCGAAGCGTACCGGCACCGTGGGGACGCTCACTTCGCTGATGGTTCTCTCGAACAGGCCCTCGCCGACTACGATCGGGCAATTCGACTGGACCCCACCCCTCCCGCAGCAATCAATGGCCGTGGTGTTGTTTGGCTTCATCGTGGCGAAGTCGACAAAGCCATCGCGGAAAGCAATCGAGCGATTGAGTCCGATCCTTCCTTCGTCCCGGCATATCTGAGCCGTGCTGGCGGCTGGCTGGCGAAAGGTGAGCCAGAGAAGGCTGTGCGTGATTACCGAGCCGCTCTGACGTTCGATCCGAAAAACGTTGTTGCTCTGCACGGTCTGGCAACTAGTTCTCACAAACAGGGCAATCTCGACGAGGCAATTCAACTCTACAGTCGTGCGATCAAAGCCGAGCCACGGTATGCGTCCCCTTATGCGAACCGGGCCGACTGCCATTACCGAAAGGGTGACCTCGATCAGGCATTGGCAGACTACGACCAGGCCATCCGGCTCGACGCGAGCCTGGCCGATGCGTATCTGGGTCGGGCGGGCGTGCTCCGTGCGCTAGGGATAGTCGGGAAGGCCCACGTCGATTTGGCCCGCGCCAAGTACCTTGAGGTGATTGGCAGCGGTTCGAGTGGGGTGGCGACGCAAGTAGTAGCCGTGCCAGACGGTGACCTGGCTTCGCGGCTGAGTACCGCGCTGGAGAGACAGGAATACGTATCCATCGAATTGGCGCCGCTGGTATTCGGTCCGATCCAGGTCCGCGTGCAGGAGTACTCTTTTGAGGATCGCTTCGTCCGGCAGCAGCCAGGCAGCGAGTGGTGCTCCACCGTGCTTTCCCCGCAAGCGTGGCAGAACGTGCAAGCCCTGTTAGTCCAACACGCCGATCGGCTGTTGGACTGCAAGGACTGGGCTGCTGCCGGGGAGTCCGCGACCGGCGCGGCGGAGCTGGCGTCGCCTCGATGGACGGCCCTGTTGTACCACAAGCCCCGTCCGCACACGCTGAGCATCACCGCCAACTTCCAAGTCGTTCTTTCCCCAAAGGCCCAGCAGCACTTGACCGTCGCGGCAGTTTCGACGTATCCGGCGTCGCGCAGCGTGCTGATTGTGGGGGAGCCGCACTGGAATCTCCCGCAACACTGGTCGCTGCTCCAGGGGCTCGAAGCCGTGTTTGCTGATAACCCGTCGCTTTTGGCCGACAAACGCACCGTCTTCCTTTCCGAAGGCTTGCCTAGCGGCGAGCAGCTTTCCGTCGCCCCGTTGGTCC
>CAYSBM010000382.1:2498-3732 GCA_964429095.1 uncultured Solibacteraceae bacterium
CGCTGCCTGATCCAAGGCGACTTAGCTTACGAATGGAAGCACCAGCGAGGCTTTCCGATCCTTGGTGTTGAAGACCCGGTGCTGTATGGCGTCTGCGCGCGGGCGTGGCTGGAATCGAATTCCCACAAGGCCGACCTCGGTAGATATGTTTCGTTGCTGTCTTACGCGGTCGGCGCGCGAAACCATTCCGTTGCCGAGACGCTGGCAAGCCAACTGCCACGCTACGACTGCCCGATCCTCTTTGTCGGTTCTGGTCACCTCGGTGACGGTTGGGCGGAACTGGGATTGTTCTCTACAGCATCGGTTCCGCCGATGGGGAGCACTTCGGCGGCAGACTGCGGAGGTTTCGCCGACTTGGTCCAGGGCGGCGAGCTGGAACGGCTCAAGCAGACCGGTAGCCGCGGGCTGCTGGAACACTTCAAGGATCGCAAGATCGGCTACTGCTGCCTGGAGGCCCGAGCTGACCTGCTACCGAGCGCCAACGTTCAGCAGCGGTCGGCGCAGCGGTACTCGACGCTGCTCCAGGCGCAACTGGGCGGGAACGCAGATGCATATATCCACAACTACGCGACTGGCCAAGCCAGCGTGAGCGTTCGTCCGTCCATACAACTGACCACCTCAGTGTTGTTCGCCAAGAAGAGCGGCGACGATGACAAAGGAAACGACGGCAAAGGCGGTAGCGACGGGGCTACAGCCGACAAAAGCAGTGCTCGGTCAAGCTTGGGCAGCAGACTTGGCAATGCGCTGCGCAATTTGGGACGGGCTCTCGGGCGTGGACTAAGCTTCTCGAAGCACGCGTTGCAGAGGATGGCAGAGCGAGGAATCTCTAAGGGATCCGTGGCCGAGGCCGTTTCGAAAGGCGTGACAAAACCAGGAAACACGCCCGGAACGACCGTTCACGATTTGCCATCCTCGCAGTCGTCTACGGGTCGTGGGGTACGTGTAGTAACCGGCTCAAATGGTACAGTGATAACTGTCATTGATATGGGTTCAGGTTTCGTTCCGTGATACGCGGTCGAGGACAACTCGGATGAACACGAGCGAACTTCACAATCGCCTTCGACGCATTCTGCTGGATGCAAATCCTGTTGGTATCTACTTCGAGGACGCAAAGAACGAGGACGAATACGACCAGGAGATAGCGTCTCTTGCGAGCGGCTTGGAGGATTGCCAGACGGAAGCCGCGCTGGAGACATTGTTGTACGAGATCTTCACTACATCGTTCGGAGTGCAG
>CAYSBM010000383.1:0-3132 GCA_964429095.1 uncultured Solibacteraceae bacterium
TCTTCGTGGTGGCCTTGGCCTTGGATGCGCCCCGGTGAACGTCGAAGCTCTGATGATGTTGCAGGCCCGCGAACGACGACAACCCGGCAGCAATGGCGTTGTTGGAGCGCGGCTCGACGCGCACGTTGTAAGGCGGATCGGTGTTGACCAGATCGATGGGCGCGCCTTCCACCAGGCGCTGAACATCTTCGCCGTTCGCCGAATCCCCGCACAGCAGCCGGTGGTTGCCCAGAATCCACAGGTCGCCGGGGCGAGTGACCGGCTCCTCGAGCGGCTCGGGCACTGCATCTTCCTCGGTGAGGCCCGCCTGCGAGTCGGGCTCCTGGGCCAGCCAGGCGTTGAGTTCCTCGTCGGAGAACCCGAGCACGTCCAGGTTGAACTCGTCCTGTCGCAGATCGACGAGCAACCCACGCAGTAGCTCTTCATCCCATCCCGTGCCCGCCAGGGCGAGCTGGTTGTCGGCGATCACCAGCGCCCGTCGCTGCGCCTCGCTCAGGTGATCGAGCACGATCACCGGCACTTCGCTCATGCCCAGCTTGCGCGCCGCCTGAAGCCGCGCGTGCCCGGCGATGACCACGCCATCCGCGCCCACGAGGACGGGATTCGTCCAGCCGAACTCGACGATCGAAGCCGCAATCTGCGCGACCTGCTCTTCGGTATGCGTGCGCGGATTGCGAGCGAAGGGGACCAGCCGTTCGATGGGCCAGCGCTCGACCTGGATATCGGTCTTCACTTCTTGATGTAGGGCGCCTTGGCCGGCGTGCCATCCGGGTTGGCGAAGTGGGCGAGCACGGCAGCCACGCCCTGTACGGCGGACAGCCCGACCATGGCCCAGAACTTCCCGCGCCCGGGCAACAGGTCGATGGTGGCGTTCAAGCCCTGCGCTACGAGCGCCAGCATCTGAATCGCAACGTTGACAGAGAACTTCATTCTTGTGAGCTCCTCGAATTGTTTGAGCAGCGGCCGCAGCCGCCACCAGATCCGCAGTTCGCGAATCATCGGTTGTTCGAAAAAGAGGGGCGGCCCCGCGATGGAGTGCGGAACCGCCCCTTCCTGCGCCCTGAGGAGAAAGACTATTTGCGGTTGGCGAGTGCGTCGGCAACGGCCGCGGCAACCACAGCGCCGATGGCCTTCAGCGAAACATCATCGATCGACACCGCCCGCGCGGTGAGCGTGTCGCCCGCGCCCTGCTGCACGGGATTCCACTGGCCGTCGATGGCGATGTCGCCGTGGCGCACGGCCTGCTTCGAAACCAGGTTGGCCGTCTCGACCGCATTCTGAAGCGCCTGCGAGGCGATCTGGTTCAGACGCGTCTGCTCGGTCAGCGCTTGGCGCGCGGCCTGGATGTCCAGGTCCTGGTAGACGTCGTAGGTGCGCTTGATGTTGGCGAACGTCACGCGCTGGTTTTCGCTGTGCGCGGCCCCTGCGGTGGCACTCGTATTTTTGAACGATTCGTCCGTCCCGGTCTCGAACTCGCGTTCGGCCTGGTTCGGCGTAGCAACTTCAGGCATGGTGGTGATCTCCCTTCGAAGGTTGGTTTTGGATCAGAAAGGTTAGCCAGTTACGGTGTGGAGGGGTTGAACGCTCATCGCCGGCGGCGGGTTCTCGGTCGTGGCAGCCTGTCAACCACGGCGACCGGGTCGGGTGACGGCTCAACAGATTCCGTAACAACCACTTGCATCAAGCCGCGTCAACTCGCGTCAACCTGGTTTTTGCCCCTGGCGCTAGCCGCAGCGTGCAATCGGCCTACCCGCCGCCGCGCGGCCGTTCCGAGGACCCGGCGCTCGATCGCATCTACGGAATTTCCGTAGATGCGCCGCCGCTCCGCCAGGTGCGTGCATCTCAGACTCCCTGCGTCGCCAGGAACGTATGTCGGCTTGCTCCCCTTCGTCGGCCCATGCCCAGCAACACGTGCGGCGTGACCATTGGCAAGTTGGCCAGTTCCGCGAGCTGCGCCATGCCGGTGTGAGCCGCGCGCTCGTACCAGTAGCGGGTCGTATCCACCTGCTTTCGGGCAGCAGCCTCGCGGTGGTCGCGCGGGTCGCGCAGGAAGCGGATTGAGACGCCGAACTCAATCCATTGGGCTAGACCGCGGGCAACAAAGCGTTTGGCGCGGTTCCTCGAAGTGAACCCCGCACCAGCGAGTGGATTTTCGATTCGGATGTTCTTGCGCACGGGTGCCGTCAGGCCGGCGATGGGGTTGCGGGTATGCCCGCAAAGTGAATTGCAGGTCGGGGCGCGGGTTTGTTTCGAGAGGGCTCGCCTCCCTCTGGGGAACGCTTCGCGAGCGTTCTACTCTCTGGTATCAGCGTGCGAAGTCAGTTGTCAAGAGTAAGGGGCTGGCTGCGCATGACTCACTTCTCGATCTCCGGGAGCGCCGAGTCCAGCGCACGGAGCTGCGGTGGCAGGGCTCTCCAGGGCCGACGCCGCGGCCTCCGCATGTGCCGCAGCCGGACGGCGTCAGGCTTCAGCACAGACGACCAGCGCGTCGCGGACGACGTCGTCGCGAAAATACCGGCTCAGATCCATCGGAGTGCGCAGGTCGACCTTTCGGCCGCCGAGCAGCCGGCCCAACTCCTCCTCAATCTCCGCGAGCCGGAAGAAGCCCACTCGCTCACTTGGCTTGAACTCAACCAGCACATCAACATCGCTCGCATCCGAGAACCGGTGGGTCAGCACGGAGCCAAACAGAGCAAGCCTCCGAATGCCATTGCGCCGGCAGAGCTCGCCGACCTGGGCTTCGGGGATCTGGATCTGCGCGATCGTCATGCTTTTTGCATTGTGACCCAGGGGGTTGCCCATGCGAACTCAACTCGCGCCGAACTTAATCAGTGGCCAACCTCCCGGGCCGCGAACGAGCCTGGTCAGCGGCCAGGCCGGCGCCGGCCGCCGCCGACGCTGCGGGGGCGTGGGGCCTATCCGAACTGCCATATAAGGGAGGGACGTTTTTCGTCTCCTGATTCGCGAGACGAGAATGAGCTGTCCAAATCACGTCCCCATCGGTACCACGGCGAGCAAGTCCTGCGAGAGCATCAGCTTGCGAGCGGGGCCATTACAGAGACAACGCCACCACGACCCCGGACCTGTTTTGGACCTGAATTTGGACCTGAAACGGGGTGCGTGAGGAGGTCG
>CAYSBM010000383.1:3142-3731 GCA_964429095.1 uncultured Solibacteraceae bacterium
CGTCTGCACCTGCCCCGGACCTGAAACGAACGAGACGATTCTCGAGTCGCCCCCCACGTCATCGACTCGTTTGGAATGCCACATGCTTTCGCGTGCACGCGCGCGGTCCTACGCCGACGCTGTTGTGGACTCGTTTTTCGAATCGCGAGGAGAAAAATCCGCTTGCCCTATATATGCGCCCGCGCACTCCGGATCGATGTTCACTCATGAGATAGCGCCTCCTTTGCCCTCCGCCACCGCGCCGCTTTGCTGCGCAGCGCACTGACGAATGCCCGGACATCGAGAGCCTCAACCCCTGGCGCCACCGCTCGCGTCGGCGGCGCGGTCGTAGAGGTCTGATGGATGACAGCCGCTCGGATCGGTAGGCGGTCTCCTATAGAGCGGCGCAAGGACTGAAGCGGCCTCGCCATGGCCGGCTGAACCGTCTTGGATGCTTTGCATTCCACCATCCACAAACCGCCTTTGGCGCCTGGAAACAGGAAGTCGACCTCGAGCCCCTGCTGATCCCGAAAGTGATAGAGCTCCTTGCGCCGACCCTGATTGATCTGGTGTTTGAGAATCTCTGAGGCAACGAAACCTTCGAACAGAG
>CAYSBM010000384.1:0-3725 GCA_964429095.1 uncultured Solibacteraceae bacterium
TTCCGGTTGTTCACCCCCAGCCTGTTCCTCATGCGCCTGTTTTCGACAGCGTGCGGCATCTTGCTGCTGGCGGCGGCCTATTTCCTGGTCCGAATCCTCACCGGCAGCCGGCAAGCGGCGCTGTTGTGTAGTGCTCTGCTCGCGCTGGATTATGTGTTCCTTGTCGCATCTTCTTTTGGCCGGGAAGATATGATGAGTGCTGCCTTCGGATACTGGGCCCTTGCGGCTTACCTGCTCTTGCGTAGGCGCAGCCTGCCCCTCGCGATGATTCTCAGCAGCCTACTTGCTACTGCGGCCGTATTCACCCACCCTGCGGCTGTGGTATATGCTCCCGGGTTGGTTCTGCTTTTCTTAATTCTTGATAGGCCCCGCTTTCAACTCCGTTTGCTGGTTTACGCCATGTTGCCGGTGACGCTGGCTCTAGTTCCGTTTACGGTTTATGTGCTCCAAAGCCCCGGCGATTTTCTGGCCCAGTTTGGCGCCAATGCCGTCACCGGCGATCGTCTTCTAGCGCTGCGCGCTCCCTGGAAGGCTTTGTCGTTGGAGGTAACCAAGCGTTACCTTGCTGGTTATGGCCTCGGATCACATTCTGCGGGCCATTATCGACTCTACCAAGCAATTCGATTATATGGTGCACGTCGTTCCCTTCATGTCTATTCTCTTCGCATTATCGGTGATGTGGCTCTGGGAGCATAAGCCGGTTCTCCGGCGCATTCTTGCAGTTGGTGTGTTTCTGCTGATCCTGCTGCAAACCGGTGGCATCGCTTATAAAGTGAAACTGAACACATACCGAAACCAGTATCTTGAAGCTGTCCGATTTCTCAAGTCTCAAATAGGTGAGCACTCCTATGTGATTGGGAGCTCCGATCTGGCTTTCGATTTGGGCTTCTCCGGCGAGCACTTTCGTGACGACACGCGCCTAGGATATTTCAGCCGGCGCAAAGCGGACTTTATCGTCCTCGAGGAATCCTACCAGGTCGCGCTGGAAGGTCACCGCCTGCATCGGCCTTCGGTCGATGCATATATTCGTAGGCTGCTCGCCGAGGAGTACATCTTGGTCTACGACCACAACCACTATAAGATCTACAGGCGGCGTGGAGATGCGGACGCATCATAATTACTCTGGAGCGGCGCGTTACACCCGCTGGTTTCTAGTTGCGGTTGCTGCTTTGTATGCGCTGGGTGTTTTTTGGGGGCTGCCAAGCGTCTTGACACCGGCCAGCGACGCCACTGCTCCACTCGGCCCGCTCAGTTTTGTTGCGGCTTACCGGAACCCAAATATCACCTACATCTATCCTGCGGTCCACCAATTGCTGCTCGACTGCTTCTATGCTGTCGTGCTGGCCGTGTGCAAAGTAATGGGCCTATTGGGAAAGCTCTCCGCTGCCTGGCCGTACGGGATGTCGGATCCCACCGGTATTTTCTCGATTCTGATTTTGGTTTCAAACTTGGTATCGCTTCTTATGGGAGTGGCTGCACTCAACTCATTGCGGCGCATCCGCACAAGCATGGAAGGCGCACCGGTGGCGGGGATGGCCATCTTGGGGTTGGGCGGCGTTTTTACGTATTACGCGCGTGTCCCTAACATGGATATGCCCTATTTGTTCTGGCTGGCTTTGGCCTTTGTCGCCTTATGGCGCTTCTTGTTCGCAGGCGCCGCGCCGTTGCACTTGCTCTGCGTCTCGGCGGCGTGTTCAGCCCTTGCCATTGGCACCAAGGATCAATCCGCCGGGGTGGTCCTCGGTTTTGGTCTGGTGTTGCTGGCTGTGACGCCTTCCGGCCAGGACCATTCCTGGCGTTCCCGCCTCCGCAATGCCGCTTTGTTTTCCACTGTCCTGCTGGCCGTCTACGCGTTGGCAGCGGTTGCTCCCCAACCTCAGCGTTGGTGGCGGCACATCGTATTTGTGACCTCTGATCACGTCATACCCGAGTTTCCGGCGGACTTCTTCGGGCAAGTGTTGGTGCTTGCCAGATCTTTGGTCCGGCTCAGCCATGTCCTCTCGCCGGTGGGTGTCGCGCTTGCCGCCTGCGGCGCCTGGATCCTCCTCCGGCGCGGACGGCGCCCTGAAGCACTGGCCTTGCTGTTGCCCCCGCTCGCGTATTACACCAGCATCATCGCAAAGGTGCGCGCCACTGAGGAGCGTTACCTGCTCCCCATAGCCTGGTACGGCGCCATCCTGATTGGCATTGCTGTGGGCGGCGCGCTGTCGCGTGGCGCGTCTTCCCGCTTTCCAGTGTCGCACCTCGCGCGGTTGGCTCTGGCCGCTGCCGTCTTGCAGCAGTTTGTCTGGGGATTCGTTCCTGTCACCTGGACTCAGATGCTGGACCTGAAGCGCAGCCTGGCCCGTGAGCTGCCGGATCTGGTTCCTCCCGGAAGCCCCTTGTTGATCACCGGCATGGTCAGCTTTAATCTGCCCAATAGCCCCGTTTACCAACCCTACCGGTTGATGCGCCCGCCGGGCGAAGCGCTGGAGCCGCCCAGCACCCATGGGGAGAATCTCTTTCACTCGTATGAGCCAGGCTGGCGCTTCGCACTGGTGGGTAGCCCGCATCCGAAGCTCGTTCCCCGGCTTCCGGCCGATGTTGAGCTCGTTCGCCATTGGACCTTTCCACGCTGGGTTAAGGCTCATGTTCATGTGCCCAGCATCTACGAGTTCTCGCTTTATGAGCGTAAATGACTGGCCGCTTCAACGCGCCAGCACGGTCTGCACGGGCCGGCTCGCCGTAGTATCCGATTCGTCCCGCACTCGGTAGTACACCACCCCCCGGTTGGCGCTCAATTCGATCCGGCAACCTGCCGCGCAGGCCACCGCGGAGGTTGTGTTGTTCAAGGATCCCGCGCTATAGCCCCAGTCGGCCACCGCATTGGTGATGGTTGCCACGGCTCCAATCTCCAGTTGAACTAGTCCCGTGCCCGATAGAGGCGGCAGTGTTCGGAAATTGCGGGTGGCCGTATAGCGTCCGCACTGCCAGCGCACCCAGGTCTCCGAGTTTGAGCTTCCGCCCGTTAAGACAACAGTTCTGCTTCGGCCTGTGCCCCCATCGGCCACATTGTTGGCGAAAGGTGACGAGAAGTCGACGTTGTGGCTGGCCAGAATAGTGCATGCCACGTTTTCCGGAAGCGTATAACGGAGGACCGCTCCCGTGGGGGTCGGCTGAATGGCGCTCACTTGCATCATCTGGTTCGGACACAACCCGGTTTCCGCAATGTAGGCGCTGTTGGCGCTCGGATCGCCCATATTGCTCATAAAAGCAATGTAGCAGCCGTCGTAAGACAGCGAACTCTTGGGCGTGTATCCATAGTAGTTGACCCATCCGTGTGTCGTATGGAAGGTGTTCCCCAACATCCTGGCTCTGTGAATCGCCACCCGGCGTATTTCTTCTCCAGGACGGGTGACGATCAGTTCGTTTCGATGTCCCCGGCTCGCCGTTACAGGATCAGCATTCACCACTACACCGGAGTTCGCCACATATGCGCCCGCTCCGGAACAATCGGCCGGAATCGAGAACTGGTTGCTGGAAATCCTGGTGATCGCCCACTTCCCGTTGACGCAAGTGTTCCCGGCTGCCCACGAGATGAACACCTGCTGGTTTGTGTCCCACCCGTGATCTCCCGCCGTCGTAATCACCGCTGGGTTGGCTGATGTCGCCGACGTGATCAACAGGTTCTTCAGGGTGGATCCATATTCGGGTGGGTCTTTGAAATAGGAGACTACGCAGCCCCC